>JBAVYC010000627.1:0-1806 GCA_049698595.1 Desulfobacterales bacterium
TACTGCCCCATGAAGCCTGGTGGTATGGATTGATCGAAGATATTCAAATTGATTCGGAGGGGTTCGCCCACGCCCCAACCAAACCCGGACTCGGTTACGAAGTCGATCTCAACCTCATCGAACGAAAAAAAATTACGGTGTTGGGTTAAGGACAGCTCCAATTTCCTTTTTTAAAAACATCCGGCCAGGACGTGAGGTGAAAAAGTATCACGCTTCAGAAATTTCTGAAAGGAAGCACGATCATGGATCTCCGCTTCCATATAGTGCATTTTATAAAAGAACAATGAATATAGGTCGGGTCTAAGGCTGAACAAAGCGGCATAGACGGAAGTTGGAAGAAAAATCATGTCGACAGTCACACAAAAAAAGACCGGCGTTAAATCATCTGCCGTCCGTTAAAATCAAGGAGGTTTATCTATGCAAATTTTTGGATCGAACGAACTGGTAAATGATGTACTCATGCGGGATCTGTGTATCGGGTGCGGCATGTGTGTGGATATTTGCCCTTACTTCAGAAACTACAAGGGCAAAACCGCCATGCTGTTTCCCTGCACCCTGGAGCAGGGACGCTGCAATGCCCACTGCCCCAAGACTGAAGTGGATCTTGACGCGCTTTCACACTTTTATTGGGACAAACCCTACGATGGTGCACCCTTGGGGCATTTTACGCGCATCTTGGCCGCCAGAACCGGGGATGCCGTCAGCGGTCAATTCCAGGGAGGCGGCACGGTTTCCGCCCTGGTGACCTATGCCCTGACCCACAAAATGGCCGAGGGGGCCGTCTTGACCGGAGCTGAAGGCATTGCACCCGTGGCACGCTGGGTCACCGAACCAAAGGAAGTGGCCGGGCAGGCCGGTTCCAAATTTATCGCCGCCCCAACCTTGTCGGCATTGAATCGGGCCATCCGAAAGGGTGCTCAAAAACTTGCCGTGGTGGGCACGCCCTGTCAGATGACCGCCCTGGCGCAAATGCGCATGAATCCACTCGAACGGGAAGACTTCACAGATCCCATTGCCCTTACCATCGGGCTTTTCTGCAACTGGGCCCTTGACCACCGCACCCTGACAGCCTACCTGTCGGAGCGTATGAACGTCAGCGATATTACGGGCATGGATATTCCTCCCCCGCCGGCCGAGACGCTGGTGGTCAAGACGTACGACGGCGAGAAACGCTTTCCCTTGAATGAGGTTCGGCGCCTAATTCCGCATACCTGCTTTATTTGCCCGGATATGACGGCCGAATGGTCGGATGTCTCAGTGGGCATGTACGAAGGTCGGCCGGGCTGGAACACCCTGATGATTCGCACAGCAGCCGGTGCTGAAATCGTGGACCGGGCGGTCACGGATGGCTGGCTGGTGACCGAGTCGTTTCCAGATGAGAATGAAGCTGCGCTCGCCAAGGCGGCGCTCGCCAAAAAGGAGCGATCATTGCGAAATGCAGAACGTCATGGGCTTCTGAATCGGGGTGCCGATGGCAGCCGGCCCAGCTTGCGTGTACCGCCTGATATTGTGGAACGGATCCTAAAGCCCGATGCTGCTTGAAGGGAAAAAATTTGATTGTTCCAGCAGACCGCGCGCACAGATGTACAATCAAATTCAACACTGAATCCAAAGGTAATTTATTACTTTTTAGGGAGGAAACGAAATGCAGACAATCATTGACGGTCGCCCGGGCGAGACCCGGCTGATGCAGGGCAACGAAGCGTTTGCCCGCGGTGTTTTGGAGGCCGGTCTCGCTGTTGCGGCCGGTTATCCGGGCACACCCTCGTCGGAAATTATTGAACACCTTGCCGGCGTGTCCCAGGC
>JBAVYC010000628.1:0-2160 GCA_049698595.1 Desulfobacterales bacterium
GGGCGGAGGCCATCAACACCTGTTCTTCCAATTCGGGTTCAAATTTGGCGTTCGGTTCTCCGGCTGACTCCAAGGTCACATGGCTGTTGATGCCGCCAAAACCCATGGCCGACACCCCGGCCCGCAAAGTATCGGTGGGTTTTAAACGTTTACCGATCCGGATGGGAAAGATGCGCCGCACAGATTCCTCAAATGCCTCATTTGGATAGCGACAACCGGCCGTCGGTGGATAAATACGGCGGTTGACCGCCATCACGGCTTTGATAAAACCGCCGACCCCACTGGCCGCCTTGGTGTGGCCCAGGATCGATTTCAACGAAGTGATACCGCAGAAACGGTCGGGATCTTTATCCGACCGGGGACCTTCGCTGGTCAGCGCTGCTATTGCCTCCAGCTCGACACGGTCACCGACGGCTGTACCGGTCCCATGGCCTTCGATGAAATTCAGTTTTTCAATTCCATAGCTCGCATTTTTATAGGCTCTTTCCAGAGCCAGGGACTGACCCGCAACACTGGGTGCCGTAATGGCGGCATTGCTGCCGTCGGATGATATCCCCCACCCCCGCAGAACAGCATAAACGTCGTTGCCGTCCCGCAGTGCATCGGTGTAGCGTTTTAAAACAACAAAGCCGCACCCCTCTCCGGGGATAAATCCGCTGGCTCGGCGGTCATAAACAGTCATCTCCCCCGGGGTTAGAGCGCCTGTTTTGGAAAAGCCAACCATCTCAAAAGGATCCAGGCTGATATCGACACCGCCGGCCAGGGCCATATCCAAATCACCCGTGCAAAGGCCGGCAGCGGCCGTTGTTATGGCCAGCAGCGAGGACGAACAGGCGCCGTCTACGGTGTAGCCCCCGCCATCAAGATTTAAGTAATTGCATATGCGGCCGGCAATCGTATTTGAAAGACCGCCGGCCAGCGTGTCTTCGTTCACTGCCGGAAAAGCCGATTTAAAATTGGCTTCGAATGCATTTTCGAGCGCACGAACTTCCGGTGCCGGCATTTGGCATTGCTGGGCAGCGCCCAGGTAGGCTTTACGAACATAGGGCCACCGCAAGCGCAAATTATAGGATCGGGATTGCTCGCCGGTCAGGCTGTTGCCCACGATCACGCCTGTCCGCCGGCCTGGAAAATTTTCCCTGCTGAAACCGGCATCAGTGATGGCCTGCAGGGCCGTCTCGAGGGCAAGCCAGTGGACGATATCGGTAGACAGATAAGTCAACCGCGGTATGCGTCGGGTGGACCAATCGAAGGTGAAGCCATCGATCACAGCAGCCATGCGGGCATAGGTTTTATCTGCGGCCTTTTTGTCGTCGCTATGATAGTCCTCCAGCGAGAGCCGACATTTAGGGATACGTCTGAACTGGCGACGGCGGCTGAGAACATTGGTCCACAATTGCAGGGGGGAGTGGGCTCCCGGGTACCGACAACCCATGCCGATCACTGCGATCGGGATCGAGGTCTGTTTTTCATCCATAAGGGTATTCCACTTATCCTTATCTAATGGGTCGTTATCTTTGGTTCCGGGTGTTTAAGGCCGCAAATAAATGCAAAGGGGCATGCCGCCCTTCTCCAGGTCCGCTTTGGCAGTCACCTTCAAGTTACCGGATTTGAAGGTGGTATTTGACTGAATGATCTGACCTATATTGAGCGCTTCAACCTGGTGAGGCACTTGTTTGAAGTGTCTTGAAAAATCGATATCATTTTCATGAAATCTCCAGTTTGATCAAACCGACTGTCTCGACCTCCGCTGGCTGGGCTGAACATTGAAATCGGTCTAACTTTTTTTTGCCTAGGTTTCATATCGCACATAAACAGGAAAATCAAGCAAATATAGCTAATTATTTCAATTAGTTATTAAATTTTATTTACTCACTGAGTTTGTAAAGTTGGATAAAGTTTTAAAACTAAATTATTTTGCTTCAGAAAAAAAATTCACTGGTCATCCAAATGGTTTCAGATCTCAGGAAGACGAATGCAAGATGGCAATATCAAGAATCAAATTGTCTGTGTAAGTCCGTGTGGGTCTGCTTGCCCAATGAAATGTTTTTTCTTTTCTATTTCAGCGGGGTGGCTAAAAGAAATGGACGACAAGTGCTAATTTGCCAGGGCTTTTTTTACAGCCAGCCCTATTTTTTCGATGCTGTAAGGTTTACGAAT
>JBAVYC010000629.1:0-4249 GCA_049698595.1 Desulfobacterales bacterium
GTTTTGGACCGAAGAGTTTGCCCGCTACTGCCTGGTTTGGGCCTCTCTGTTGGGGGCCGGTATTGCCTTAAAAAGAGGGGAACACATCGCGGTTACACTTTTCACGGAGCGATTGTTACCGGGGAGAAAATCGATTCCGGCCGCCTTCCTGGTGGATATTTTTATTTTTATTATTCTGGTGGTGATGTTGTGGGGGGGCATTTCTTTAGTCATGATGACCCGGTATCAGACCAGCCCCGCGCTTCGTATCTCGATGGCGATTCCGTATCTTGCAATTCCGATTGGTTCCGGCATCATGATGGTGCACTTGTTGGCTGCCTTTAATAAGCGGCTGCAACTATGCGGTTATATCAAGACTAAATTAAAGCTCAAGCTTGCCACCGTTACACCCGCTGACCATGCCTACAATGCCGGCGCCAAAGAATTCGCCCGACTTATCAATGAGAAATCAAACGGCGCTGTAGATATTCTCGTTTATCCGGGTGGAAAACTCGGCCAGGGGGAGGAGGAGATCCTCAAAGGCATGCAGATGGGGACCATAGATTTGGCAATTATCTCCACCGGACCATTGAATGCCTTCAGCCTCCAGATCGGCGTCCTTGATTTTCCATTTTTATTTCGGGATGCGGATCATGTCGACAAAGCTCTCGATGGCCCCATCGGAAGGGATTTATTGGAGAGTCTGGATAAAATGAAAGGTCTGGCGTTTATGGAGAATGGTTTCCGCCATTTTACCAACTCTGCCCGGCCCATCACCCGACCGGAAGATTTTAGCGGCCTGAAGCTGCGAACCATGGACAACCCCATTCACCTGGCTTCGATTCGTGAACTCGGGGCGGAACCGATCCCCATGGCCTGGGGTGATGAAGTCCTGGCCGCACTGCAGAAAAAAACGATCGATGGACAGGAGAATCCAGTGGGTATCATATGGGCCAATGGAATGGAGAAACTCCAGGAACACATGAGTCTGACCGGGCACTTTTATTCATCAGCGCCGCTTTGCATGAACCAGACCAAGTTTGACGCCCTGAAGCCGGAATGGCAAACGATATTTATGGAGGCCGCCAGGGAAGCCGCCGCTGTTGAAAGGAAAATCATCCGGGACCAGGAGCAAGAACAGCTCAAGGAGTTAAAAACCAGGGGCATGGACATCCGTAGCATAGATACCGGGCTGTTTATCGAGGCCATGAAACCGGTTTATACCACTTTTTTAAATAAATACCCATCCTGGGAAGCAGTGGAAAATAAGATCAGAGCGATATCAGGGCAAGGCAAATCGGTGTAACCCGGCATCATATTTTTCAACCAGAAAATGCAATCACTTTAATTTGGTCACCTTTTCTCTGGTAATCAACCCAATTATCAGGAGGGTAGGAGGATAGAACAATGACTGTTTTACTTTTAGTCCTATCGTTTGTTTTCTTTTTGGCCCTTGGCGTTCCGATTGCCTTTGTTCTGGGGCTCACGCCCCTGGTTACCATGATCGTGCAGGGTGGGACGCCGCTAACCCTGGTCGCCCAGAGGATATTTACCGGTATGGACAATATGGTACTGATGGCGATCCCATTTTTCATATTGGCCGGGAATATTATGAGCAAGGGGGGCATGACGCACCAACTGGTCACATTTTGCAAGGTTTTAGTCGGTTGGCTGCGGGGAGGGTTGGCCTATATAAATGTCGTTATCAGCATGATTTTTGCCGGCATTACCGGTGCCGCAGTGGCAGACACCAGCGCCATCGGTTCGATCCTTATCCCCGCCATGCAGCGGGAGGGCTATGATACCGATTTCTCGGCAGCCGTAACGGCCACATCATCGACGATTGGACCGGTAATCCCCCCGTCGATCCCATTTATTATCTACGGCGTTTTGGGCGAAGTTTCAATCGCATCTCTTTTTCTGGCGGGGATTGTTCCCGGTGTACTGCTGGGTGTTTTCATGATGGCTGTGGTAGCCTACTATGCCCGCATAAGAAACTACCCCAAAGAAACCCTACCCACATTGAAAGAGGCGCTGAAATCATTTTATGAAGCAGCCCTCGTTCTCATTATGCCCTTGATCATATTGGGTGGTATTTTAACGGGGATTTTCACTCCGACGGAGAGCGCCTGCATCGCTGTATTTTACGCGCTTTTTATTGGGATTGTTGTTCACCGGAATATTAAACTCAAAGACTTACCCAAACTCCTCATCGATACGGCAGCGACCAGTTCTCTGGTTATGCTGGTTATCGGAATGGCCAGCATTTTTTCCTGGGTGCTTGCCAGCGAACAAGTGCCGCAGATGGTGACCGAAGCGATTCTCAGTCTGACAGATAACCGCATCATCATCCTGCTGCTCATGAACTTCGCGTTGCTCATAGTGGGGACCTTTATGGAAACTGCGGCTTCACTCATTATTCTAACGCCTGTCCTTTTGCCGTTAATGGTCAGCATCGGTATCGATCCCCTTCACTTCGGTGTCATCCTCGTACTCAATCTGGTGATCGGGCTGACGACACCGCCGGTAGGGGTGTGCCTCTTCATCGCCTGTTCCATAGCAAACACCCGCCTTGAATTGGTTTCACGAGCCATTTGGCCTTTTATCATGTCGTCACTTGCCGTTTTGCTTATCGTTACATACTGGGAATGGTTGGTCATGGTCATACCGATTGCGTTTGGATACAAACCTATGTGAGAAAGATCCCCATCAAATGACATATAAAAAATTCGCTCTAAAGTATGGCAAGAAAGAAGTCTCCTTCGATATACCTGAAAAGGCGCTTCTATATGAGTTGACGGGATGGAATCGACCGGCATGTGACGATCTATGTAAAGACTATAGGTATACTTTGGATCATCCAATTGACGCCCCTGCGCTAAAGGAAATACTGAATCCTGCTGATAAGTTGGTTATCATCGTAAGCGACATTACCCGCGCCTGGCAACGCAATGACCTCACGCTGACGGTTCTATTGGACTATTTGAATCAAGCGGGTCTGGCAGATAGCCAGGTGTCGATCATCATCGGCGTTGGCGCTCACCGCCAGAATAGTGAGCAAGAGTTTGCGGAACTTTGCTCGCAAGAAGTGTATAAACGGGTGCGGATCTTCAATCATGACGCCTTTGATACCAAAAATATGGTCGATTTGGGCCAAACGAGCCGGGGCACCCCAGTGGCAGTGAACCGTCTGGTGGCAGAGGCGGACCGGGTGATTCTCACAGGGGGTGTCATCTATCACTATATGGCTGGATTTGGCGGTGGTCGCAAGAGTATCGTGCCCGGTGTATCATCCTTGAAAACCATCCAGCAAAATCACCTTCTGTGCCTGACTGACAGGGTTGGCAACGGGACGAATCCCTCCACGGCGAGTGGTATTACTTCCGGCAATCCCATGCATGAAGACATGATGGAGATCGCCGCCTTTATCAAGCCGGATTTTCTGGTGAACGTGGTCCCCAATATGGACGGTGACATTACCGGGATATTCACGGGCAATTGGGTCTCCGCCTGGCAGCAGGCCTGTCAAATGGCAGCGCGTATCTTTGGGGTTCCCATCGAGGCCCAAGCCGATATCGTCATCGCCTCAGCCGGCGGTTACCCCAAGGACATCAATCTTTATCAATCTCAGAAAACTATCGACAATGCCGTCTATGCCATGCGGCCGGGGGGCGTCGCCATCATTTTGGCTCAATGCCCTGATATTTGCGATCCACCCGAATTTTTCGAGTGGTTTCGCTACCCGGACATTCTTTCTTTGGAAACCGCGGCGAGGGATAATTTTCTTATTTCCGGGTGGCTGGCAATTCGACAAATGGAGTACAAGAATCAAGGGACTATTATTTTGCTGACGGAGAAGGATAATATGGAACTGGCCCGCAAGGCCCATGTTGAACCAGTTTCCACCATAAGCGCGGCCTTGAAGCTGGCGTACCAAAAATGTGGCACGCCAACACCGCAAATAACCGTCATGCCTCAAGGCGCAAATACGTTTCCCATCGTAGGTGAATGACATCCTTTTAATCGCCAGCAATCATATTTTGACATATTAAATATCGACGCTTCTCATTTAATGAGAAGGCACCATAAGGGAACATTTATCGAGATAGGCAGCACCGGCCCATCTGCAATAGGACTGATGCTACCGCAGATCTAAAAGGGGGTAGTCATGCAGAGAATTATCAATGATCCGAATCAGGTAGTAGAGGATATGCTGAAGGGATTTATCAAATGCCATCAGGATCTGATCGCTCCGACCAGCAACCCACGC
>JBAVYC010000630.1:0-1853 GCA_049698595.1 Desulfobacterales bacterium
TTTCCCGGCCCAGCAGGCACTGAGCAATAGAACGGTACCAGGCATCTTCGGTGTTGTGCATAAAATTTTCTAACTCGGCCTGGGCCTCTTTTTTGCGGTCCATGTTAAGTAAAATTTCTGCCGTCAGCAATCCGACCTGCAAGCGCCCCGCATTCTCTCGACCATCCAGGGATAGAAATTTATGGGCATACGCCAATGCCGACGCCCAATCCGCCTCAATGGCACCGTAAAATACCATCTCTCCGAGCAGATCCCCGTCAGCGGGATCGATTGTAAGGATCTGTTCCAGCAGCGCCCGTTTGGCTTGGGGAGCCAGTGAATCCTGGCCGAGTTGCGCCTGGAGCGACGCCAGCAGGGACCGGCGTTCGGCCAGCTCAGGACGGGATTTTTGAAACTTTTGGGAAAATTGATCAAGCTGCGCCTGATATTGCATGCGGGCCTCAAGATCGTCAATGCTCGCCAGTATTTGCTGTTGTGCTTTTTCCAGACGCGCCAGAGCCAAAAAGTGAAGCCAGTTTTCAGGCCCCGTCGTCAGAACGACCGGCCATAACAGCTTTTCAACTTTGGTTGTATCGTGATTCCGGTCGGCAATCAGTGCTGCGACATAACGCAGCCAATGACGTTCCTGATCCGTGTAACCGCCGCGAAGGGAGCGGTCTTCGGCAATCTTTCCTTCCAGAACCCGCACCAGGTAGCCAAAAAACTCATGCGGCGACCGCCAGTCCAATGCGAGCAGGTCTCCGCCATAGGGACTCGCAACCGATCGGTCGGCCAACCAGTCAATTAAAAAAAGCAGCAGTCGGGCCAGATCATTTTTGTCGTCCATCGACAATGCTTTCTCGAATAGAGGCCCGGCTTTCTGGTGGTCGCCGGCACAAAAATGAATCATGGCTGCGGCCAGCACGAGGGTGGGATCAAAGCTGGTTTCCAACTCCTGATCCGCCAGCGATTGGGCCTCAGACCAGCGTCGTTTTTCAGCCAGATCCAATATTTTTTTGATTTTGGCACTGACGGACAGATCCAGCACCCCATTCCATTTCACCTTGCCGGCTTTTAATTCCTGCAAAAAACCAACGGCCTTGTTAATGGGCAGCACCATACCCATGTCTGACAGCAGGGTGGGAAGCGGCACGGGACCTGCGATCCAGTCCATGGCCACGCCGGAAGCAATTCCGATTACCTTGCCGCGCAGGTCGATAACCGGTCCGCCGCTATTGCCCCGGTGGATGGAGGTATCCACCTGCAATAAGTTTTCGAAGGTCCGGCGGACATGACCCTGAGTGACGCTGACGTTGACGGTGGCTTCCTGGGTCCGGCTGCCCAAAGGAAATCCGAGGGCGATCACCGGCGACAATTTCGGTACCGTCAGCGCCTCCATTTTTTCATCCAGCGGCAGAGGATGGAGACCTTCCGGCACCCGATCGATTTTGAGCACCGCAAAGTCATCTTTAAGGGGTGATTTGATCAGCTGCCAGGTTCTATTCGGCGATCGGGCGACGCCGGCGATGGCCAGGCGCGGTTCGCCGTCCGTGCGAAAGGCTGCAGACAGTCCATAGATGTCATCCAGATCGGTGCTTCTTGATAATCCCGGCAATCGTTTGAAGGCCTTCTCGCCTTCAAACCACAGAAAGACGCGATAGCCCAACTGGAGAGGGCCTTGTTGATTCACGAGTCGACGAATCCAAAGGTAGAGATTGCTGTCTTCCAACCATGGGCAGACGACATGCCGGTTGGTAAGCAGATAACCTGCGGTGTCCACCAGAAAAGCGGTGCCCTCACTACGATTCTGGTAAACACGGTTTTCGCCGGCGCTGAGCCAGTATTCGGTCAAAACAAATGCGACGGATTTCGCA
>JBAVYC010000631.1:0-12046 GCA_049698595.1 Desulfobacterales bacterium
TATTCTGCAAAAAAAAATTTATACCCACATTTTATGATCATGCCCGTCAGACACCCATTTTCTGCTTTCGCCCCAGAGAATAAACCACTCTTACGAGAAAATTAATACAATAATATTCTTTTGATTCTCTAAACCCATCATTCCAATATTCCAGAATTCCAATTGGGGCGAAGCCTCTAATTTGAGAAGCGAAGCGATAACTTCAGGGATGGGAATGCTTGCATGCTTTTTTCAATCAACGACTTTCCAAAACGAGAGTGACCGGCCCGTCATTAATTAAGGCGACTTCCATCAAGGCTTGAAAACGACCGGTCTCAACCGGTATTCCAAGCCTGCGCACCTGTTGGACAAAATTCTCATACAGCTCTAAGGCTTTTTGGGGCCCGGCCGCAGCGACAAACGAAGGCCGACGTCCCTTGCGGCAGTCTCCCAATAGGGTGAATTGTGACACTACCAACATTTTACCGCCGATCGACACCAATGATCGGTTCATTTTGGCGTTGTCATCTTCAAATATTCTTAAATTAACGATTTTATTCGCAAGGTAGTCCGCATCTGACGAGGTGTCACTTTTCGCCACCCCAAGCAACACCAGAAGACCTTTGTCAATCCGGCCGATGATTTCATTGTCTGCTTTTACCGAGCTTTCTTTCACTCGCTGGACGACTGCACGCATGATTTATTCTAACACTGAAAACCTGGTCCTTGAGCCAGGTCAGTTGCGGCGGATTGCCGTAATCAAATGCCATGGGCTATCTAACGGCAAACATCACCTCTCTGGGGTAAATCAAAGCCTGGTTTTTTTGGGATAGGATTCTTTACTTTACTAATTACCGAGCAAATCTGCAAACGGATTGTTAAAAGGGGTTTTTTTCTTGCCGATGTTTCCACTCCGAATTTTCGGATTTGTTGATCTTGGCGTGGGTTTTACCTTCTGTGGTGATTTCCCGGGAATTTTCTTCATGGATAGGGAAATCCGGCTGCGCTCCAGATCCACCTCCATAACTGAAACTTCCACTTTTTGCTGTACCTTGATGACATCGGCCGGATTTTTAACAAATTTATCCGATAGCTCGCTGATGTGCACCAAACCGTCCTGATGAACGCCGATATCTACAAAAGCCCCAAAGGCGGTGACGTTGGTTACAATTCCGGGGAGTTTCATGCCATTTTCCAGGTCGGATATTTTTTCAATATCACTGGCGAAGGTAAAATTTTCAAATACCCGGCGGGGATCGCGACCGGGCCGGGCCAGTTCCTTAAGAATATCCATTAAGGTCGGAAGTCCAACCTTATCCGTGACATACCGTTTAATGTCGGTATTTTTCCTTAATTGCGAATTTTGCATCAGATCCGTCACCGTGGACTTCATATCGTTGGCCATGGCTGATACAATATGATAACTTTCGGGATGTACCGCGCTTGCATCCAGCGGGTTTTGGCCGTCTCTAATTCTTAAAAACCCGGCGGCTTGTTCGAAGGCTTTGGGGCCCAATCGCGGAACTTTTTTTAACAGGGCCCGGGAAGCAAAGGGACCATTTTGCTCCCTGTATGCCACGACGTTTTTAGCCAGCTGAGGGCCCAGCCCGGAGACGTAAGTTAATAATTCAACACTGGCCCGGTTCACCTCCACCCCCACGCTGTTCACACAACTGACGACGATATCATCCAGAGATTGTTTCAAATCAGATTGGTCGACATCATGCTGGTATTGTCCAACACCGATGGATTTTGGGTCGATTTTGACCAGTTCCGAGAGCGGGTCCATAAGTCTTCTGCCGATGGAGACAGCTCCCCGGACAGTGAGGTCGAGATCTGGGAATTCTTTGCGGGCCGTCTCGGAGGCGGAATATATCGATGCACCGCTTTCATTCACCAAAATGACATTAACCGGGTGGGCGAAATCAAGATTTTTGATAAAGGTTTCCGTCTCTCTTCCGGCAGTTCCATTTCCTACGGCAATGGCTTCAATTCGAAAACGGGCTACGAAATTTTGAATTTTAAAGGCGGCCTCCCGGCGTTGTTTCTCTGAGGTATGAGGATATATGGTATCATGGTATTCGACCATTCCCTGACGGTCTAAGCAGACAATTTTGCAGCCGGTGCGGTAACCGGGGTCGATACCCATAATCCGCTTAGATCCCAATGGAGAGGCCAAAAGCAGTTCGCGCAAATTGTCGGAAAATACTTTGATCGCTTCCCTATCTGCCCGTTCTTTGGTGGCCAGTCTGGTCTCGGTTTCCATCGATCTGGACAACAGCCGTTTGTAGCTATCGTGTACGGCAAGCTTTACCTGGGCTGAATCTTCGCCATCTGTTTTTACAAACAGGCCTTCAAGAATTTTAATGGCCTCATCTTCCGGCGGACCGATAGATAGATTCAGGATATCTTCTTTTTCGCCGCGCCGCATGGCCAACATTCGGTGGGATGGCACCGTGAGCGCTGGTTCCTGCCAGTCAAAATAATCCCGGTACTTTGCGCCGAGTATCTCTTTTCCGGAAGATACGCGGCTATGAATGATTGCGCGTGAAAAATACAGCCGACGTAGTTCGGAGCGCGCCGCTTGATCTTCGTTGACAATTTCGGCAATAATATCTCTGGCGCCGGCAAGCGCATCCTCAATGGTTTCAACGGCCTTATCCGGATTGATAAAATCAGCGGCGGCTTTAAGGGGATCTGCACCATTTTGCTCGAAAATTAGCTCGGCCAGGGGTTCGAGCCCCTTCTCGCGGGCGATAGATGCTCGCGTTCGTCGCTTCGGCCGGTAGGGTAAATATATATCTTCTAAAACTGCCAGGGTTTCCGCTGCCATGACGCTCTCTTTAAGCTCATCGTTGAGGTGTCCTTGTTCTTCCAATGATTTTAAGATGAACGTTCTGCGCTGATCCAGGTCGCTCAGCTGCTGTAATCTGTCACGGATGGCAGTAACCACGACTTCATCCAAACTGCCGGTTGCTTCTTTGCGATACCGGGCGATGAATGGAACCGTTGCACCATCTTCCAACAGAACTGCAACGGCATCAACTTGGGAATTTTTTAAGTTGAGCTCGGAGGAGATTTTTTTGATGTGTGATATGGACATTTTCATAAACCTATTATCTTACATATATGGGATAGATCCGGATTTTCAATCATTTAACCAATCAACCAAGTGCCGATATTTTAAGTTGTGTCTGCCGGCGCTAGATTTCATAGAAAAATAGACCCGCTTCTATAGGCGGGACATCCGACAAAGTCAAGATAAAGATAAAATTATTCCGGAATCGATCCAATAGTTTGCTGATGAAGTTCTATTTTCTTGAAGATAGTCAGCTTTTGGTATATAAATTAGATAATAAGTACTCACTATCCCAAGGAAAGGGTGGCGTGTGGTAATTATTCCAAAGGACGGTCCCATGCGATTCAATAAGTGGTTAGGGAAGCGATTTTTAAAACATCGCAGTCTCTATTATAAGCTAAATCTGATTTTTGGACTCTTTTTTTTGTTCCCAATCGCAGGTTTTATTTTTTTCAGTATCAAGTATGACATGCTGGATGATGAATACCTGCCCTTTTTCTTTCTCGGCATTCTCATTTTCTCATTTATTGCTTTTAACATACTGAAGAATCTTTTTGATAAAATTGCCAACATATCCGAGGAAATGTCATCTAACTATATTGCGGAGTTCTCGGACAATGAGGCCCAATCCGGCACGGATGAGTTGCACGCCATTGTCAACTCTTTCACCTCCATTGAAAGGCAATTCAGCAACACATTTAAGCAGCTTGAGAAGAAAGCCTCCGAAATTTCAATTTTAAAAGAGCTTTCAGAGTTGTGTTATGTAACCTTCGATCCGGAGGAGATCCTTTATGTCACGCTGGAACGTGCATTGCTTTTGACGAATTCAGATCTCGGCTCCATTTTGACCATCGAAAAGGGCGGGGCCAAATTTTTCGTGGTGAAAGCTACTGTTGGCTTGGGCAAATTTGTCAAATCCGGCGACCGAATCGATTTTGATACCAGTATTGCCAAATATGCGGTCATTAATAAATCTGCACTGGTGGTCGAGGATATTGAGAAAGATAAGCGTTTTGGCCGGGCAAACATGGCGCATTACGGGTCGAAATCTTTTGTGTGCATGCCGATTAAAACCAGCAAAGAGATCATTGGTGTGCTGACCATCTCATCCAGAAACAAAAACAGAGTTTACACCCACAGCGATATTGACGTTTTAACGCCGCTTCTAAGTAATGCGGCCTTTACCTATGAAAATCTGCGCCTCATGAAGGTAAATGAGCAAGGGACTGTTTATCATAGGTTTATTGAAAAGATTTTCAAGCTATTCAACTCCAGTTTCAGGGACAGCGAGCTGATTCACGCCATTCTCACTGAGATTCACACTGTGGCGGCCTATGATCTAGCCATTGTAATGACCAAACATGTGAACAAGCCCGGATACTTGAAGATTTCCGACTTTCTCAGCAACGTTCCGTCAAACTTAGCGGTAGACTGTTCCTATTCCTATCTGGACTCGATGATTGAAAAAGTCTTCAAACAGGAAAACCCCCTCATCGTTGAGGATAGCGGTAATTTGACCAGTTCGCTGGATCAAATCATTTTTCAGGAGCACGGATGTAAATCTTGCCTGCTGGCTCCCTTAAAAATGGATGGCAGCATCACCGGTATACTGGCTTTGGCGTCAAAAAAGAGCGGTTTGTTCAATGAAGTCCAGGAGCTTTTAAAATGGATCGCCAATGGACTTTCACTGGTTCTTGAGCGCAACCGGCTATCGGCGGCCGTGGTGAGACGCAATCAGGAGCTGGACACTATACGCCAGATCGGAAGTGCCCTGGCGTCATCGACCTTTGATATCAGTAAAGTTTTAAAATACACCATGGACATGATCCGGGAAGTGATGAATGTGGAAGCCGGTTCTCTTCTGTTCCTGGAAGACAATGAGCTTGAAATTGCCGTCGCCTTCAACATAAAAATCAAATCCATGAAAAAGTTTCGGTTGAAACTGGGGCAGGGCATCGCCGGTTATGTGGCTGCCAGAGGAGATGCCATTGTGGTCAACGATACCGAGAAATCATCCCACTTTTTCCCGGTGATCGATGGCGTATCTGGTTTTACAACACGTTCAGCGCTTTGTGTGCCGATGATATCCCAGGGCCGGGTAATTGGCGTCATCGAGGTATTGAACAAAATTAACGGTGAATTCAGCATCGATGATAAAGATCTGCTCCAGGCTATTGCAACATCGGTTTGCATCGCGTTGGAAAATGCGCGCTTATACAAGGAAACCGTTTCAATGGCAGAACATGAACGGGACGTACGCCAGATGTTTCAAAAATTTGTCCCCAAAGAGGTTTTGGATAAGATCCTCCATGGCTCCGCCAACGGAAAACCGATCATTGAAGAAATCAGAACCATTACTTTGTTGAACATCGACATCAGGGGCTTTTCACAAACAGCCATGCAAATCGGTTCCCAGAAAACCGTCTCATTGCTCAACAGTTTTTTCTCGGCTATGGGCGGTATCGTATTCAAGCACCATGGAATTGTCGACAAATATCTGGGTGATGGATTCCTGGCACTGTTTGGGGCTCCGGTTGCCAGCACCAAGGATGCGGATAATGCCGTAGCGGCCGCTTTTGAAATGAAGCATTCACTTCCGGCCGTCAATAAATACCTGAAAGAAAAATTGGGCGCTTCCGTGACCATGGGGATCAGCATTCACACCGGTGAAGTTGTTGTGGGAAATATCGGCTTCGAGAAGAAAATGGACTATACCGTCATCGGTGATTCGGTCAATACGGTGTTCAGGCTGCAGAATCTGACAAAATCTATTTCCAATGGAATATTGATCAGCGAACATACCCTCCGTGCGGTGCGAACGCGCTTGGGCGTCGCCGAAGTTGAAATGACCGGGGATATCGGCAAAGACGTCGGTCATATGAAAGTATATGAGCTATTGGACCGTCGAATGGAGAAAGAAACGGCGGATGCTCTGGCGAACTAACCCGGGCCGATATCTGTTCGTACTCATCCTGCCAATATTAAAAACCCACGATGTATCCTTGACAAAGGATGCCGATAAAATTAGGTTTTAGCAATCACTCGTAACTCAATTCATAAGCCACCGGTGAGAATTTAAAAGGTTCTAACGTTAAGGCGAGGGCATGCTTATTGGTGCAAATCTGATCACTGCCGGTGGCTTATGAATTGAGTTAAAAAAGAATTTTTGTGTAATTTTTTGCAATTTACTGGTATAGGCCATGAGAGCAATCAGATATTTGGCAATGATGAATCGGTCAAGTTGTCATCAAAACAGACAGATCCGCTTATCAGAGATCTGTAAATGTCACGAAAATATTCGAGGTTTAGCGGCAACTGGTTTAACGTCAGACATATCAAAAAAATTCTTTTAAAAATCAGCGGTCACCAGCAGAGGTGGCCCAGGCCCCTTCCAGGGGCCATTCTCATACCCCCAGCTGGTGATCGCTGATTTGCGGGTTTAATCTGTTAATTGGAGGATACCATGGTAACGAATCATTCTGCTACTCTGAAAGGACATTTTCTTTTAGCGATGCCCAGTCTGGTTGATCCGAATTTTCATCAGACCGTTACCTGTATTTGCGAGCATAACGAAAGCGGCGCCATGGGTATCATCATTAACCGTGTCCATCAATTTTTGACCGCAAAGGATATATTTGAAGAACTTACCATAGAACACGTACCCGCTGTCCAGTCGGCACCGATCCATTTCGGGGGACCGGTTCACATCGGTGAAATTTTTGTGCTGCACGGTCCTCCTTTTAACTGGGAGGCCAGTCTAATGATTACGCCTTTGCTGGCCATGAGTAATACCAGAGATATCCTGGAAGCTGTTGCTATGGGCAGAGGACCTCGGGCGTTTATCATCACGCTCGGTTGCGCCGGTTGGGGCCCCGGACAATTGGAGTCCGAAATAAAAGAGAATGCTTGGTTGAATTATCCGATTTTTGAGGAAAATATCTTTGATATGCCGATTGAAGCACGTTGGCAGGAAGCTGTTAAAAAAATGGGAATTGACCCGGCCCTGCTGTCGAATATGGCAGGTCACGCATAACCGATTGATTCGTTAAACTATCCTTTAGCTTTTGTTTTGGCTTTAGGTTTCTTTTTTTTAAGGCAGACTTTATCCTTTCTGACGAAGGCGCAAAGCTTTGGATTGTAGTACTCTTTGCAATTCAATGGATTATATAGTGGGCACTCAGGATTTTTTTCGGACATAAATCTTTATTTTCCTTCCCAAATTGGTTTCTTTCAGCGATTTTACTTTTTATAACATGAAACCTTAGCTTTTACAAGGCATTGATCTGACGCTCAGACGGAAGGACTTGACAAGTATCCAATGGCCGCCGGGAGTCCCAATAATAAAAAATGTGAATTGTAAGATGTTGGAATTAAATATAAACGATATAATTTAGATTAATATCGAGCCGTACCCTATGGATACCTACAGCACCTTAAAAAATGAAATTCTGAACATCAATCGCGATGTTTCTTTGTTGTTTGCAACCGCCAAATCGATTCCTGGTATGGCGGATTACAGTTTCGGGGAATGGGAAAAGACCTGTAAACACCTTCCTCGGCAGCTTGCGGAAGACACGGTCCGTGTGGCGATTGTCGGACCGATTAAGTCCGGGAAAAGTACATTTTTGAATTCGGTTTTTAAAGATGAATACGTCAAAAGAGGTGCCGGTGTTATAACCTCTATCGTTACCCGGGTGCGCAAGGGTGAGCAACTTCGGGCAAAATTGTTCTTTAAATCCTGGAGTGAAGTCAACGCCGAAATAGAACGGGCGCTGGTGCTATTTCCCTCTTTGAACTGGCGCTCCGAAAATGCAGCGATCGATATCAGGCAGGAAAACGATAGAAATGAATTGAAACGGGCGCTCAGTGAATTGAGTGCCGATCGATTAATCACCCAATCTAGCCGCAATATCAACAGTGTCATACTGAGCTCGTATCTCAAAGGATACGACACGGTAAACAGCCTATTGACCACGGAAAATGCTGTCAGATTGTATGAGGGTGATCGATTTGCCGAACATAGAGCCTTTGTGGGCAATGAGACCCTGGCGGTATATCTGAAGGATGTTTTGCTCGAAATCAGTTCCGGCAGTATGGAGAGCAACATCGAAATTGCAGACTGCCAGGGCAGCGATTCATCCAACCCGCTGCACCTTGCATTGATTCAGGATTATTTGTTGTTAACCCATCAGATTATTTACGTCGTGAGCAGCCGGACGGGATTGCGAGAAGCTGATATTCGATTTCTATCGATGATCAAGAACATGGGAATCCTGGAAAACATCGTGTTTGTCGTTAATTTCGATTTTAGTGAACATGAATCCATCGATGATCTTAAGTCCCTGGTCAATCGAGTTCGCGAAGAACTTTCGATGATAAAGCCGGATCCGGATGTTTATGCCTTTTCCGCTCTTTATAATTTGTTCAGTGCACACCCAAAAAGCCTTTCAGACAAGGACAGACCCCGATTTGAACACTGGAATACCGATAGTAAATTTGTTGAATTGTCAAACCGTGAAACCGCCCTGTTTGAATCATTTTTTTATGACCGTTTGGCCCGTAAACGCTATACCCTGTTGCTGAAAAATCATATAGAGCGCCTTGGAGTGATTTTATCAGGCCTAGCTGATTGGATCGGCCTCAACCGGGATGTCCTTACCCGAGATGCGGACAGTATGACCGATGCCTTGGGAAAAATCAAAAGTCATCAGCAAAGAATCGACAAGATAAGGTCTGCAATTAAAAAAACTCTAAATGGCGCCATATCCGATATCAAAAAAGAGCTCCAACGTGATACCCATCGGTTTTTTGATGGACATTCCGGTAATGTTGTCGGGAATCTTGAAAATTTTATTCACACATACACGTTTTCACCGGAAAAGTATCAGGAAAGTCTTAAAAACGCAGACTTTTCCCAAACCCTATACCTTGTATTTCAGGAATTCAAACAATCCATTGACACCTATATTACGGAGTCGATTAATCCGGAAGTGATTCGGTTTTTGCAGGCCAGGGAAAAACGTATCCAGGAATATTTTGCTGCGCTTATCGTTCCGTTTGACACCATGATCGAGGATGCCTATGAAGAATTTAACGGAATGCTGGGTCGCAGCGAACTGTGTGCCGACGGGATTAACCCTTCGAGCAAAAAACCGCCAAATATGGATGCCGTCATAAGTAGCGGCAGCGTCAGCCCGCCTCCGTTGGTTGCCACCATGCATTATTCGACAAAAATAAAAACCGAGGCCATTATGCGACTGGGATTATACCGGGTTATGAGAAACGTCGCAAAATTGTTTAGAAAATCAGCCAACCGGGAAGGTGCTGAATCACTCCGGGCGCTAAAAGACGCGACCCGGCGGATGAAGCGCGAAACCGGAAAGTCTGTGGCCTTCCATCTCAAAGACTACCGCGAGAATCTGAAATTTACATATCTTTTCAAATTGGTGGAAGCCAGCTCCGACGGTTTTAGCCAGACTGTGCTGGATCGCTTTCAGGCCTATTTCTCCGATCTTTCGGCATCCATGGAGCGTATCGGAACCAGCCAAAAGGATAAGTCCAGAGCGGTGAAAGTTCTCAGTGAAATGGATCAGATCTCCCGGCAACTAAATATGAAACTCGATCTGATTCGCGAGGAAATTGCGGAAGCATCCTAGACCGGGTCTGGGCTGGTGAAAATTGCGCTTTTTTTAGCATTGTTACTTTTAAAAAGTGGTCTCGTCTTTATTTTATAAATCTAAAATTCTCCTTATAAGTTGGTTTAATGGGATAGAAATGGGATGAAAACTAAGTGCCACCTTTTGCGCGACTTCCATCACCATAGGTCCGCCTATCCCGTCAGCTCGTGCAAGTGTTCCCTGGCAAATTGGATGGTGTCGTCCAAGGCGAGGGCCATTTGATAATAACGGATGGCTTTTTGCTTTTCACCCATTTGGCGGTAATTGGAAGCGATGTTGGCATAATCAATGGCAGAAGAAGGATCGAGTTCTATTACTTTTTTAAAGTCTTTAATGGCCTTTTCGTGCTCTTTTAATTTAAAATGGCAAAACCCCATCAAATTATAAATATCAGTTCTGTGGCTATCCAGCTTTTTTCCTTCCTGAAGATTTGCAAGGGCCTGGCGGTATTCTCCCATTTCTTTTAAGGCAACCCCCAAATAAGAATAAATGCTTGGAATATCCTGACGGGTGGGATTGAGTGTCAAGGCCCGTCGCAAACTGGTGAGGGCAGTTTTCGGATCATTGATTGCCAGGTTGCTGGCGCCCAGGTAAAAGTGAACATAGTACTTACCCGGCAGCACCTTATCCATGGCTTCCAATTCCAGAATGGCTTCCTTAGTCGGTCTGTTTTCAAAAATATGTTTGGCCGAAAACATGGCGACGCTGGTTCCCAGTGATCTTTCCCTGAAATGGGCGCCGGGGATGATGGTATAAAAGGCAGGGATCACAAGTTGAGAATGCATGGTGTTTATTGCCAGGACTTCCATGTTGTTTGCCGCCAATGCGGAAAGACAGTTGAGAATTTCAGTTTTCAAATTATTGTCCGTTTGATCGGGTAAATCGTCGATATCTATTCTTTTTCCAGGATTTATGACGTAATCGGCTTCTTCGATGGTGCTAAATTTCGGCAGCCCGCTGGCGACATAGTTGGCGCCGGTGTTGAAATCTCCAGCCAATTGTGCGACTTCGGTCAAAGCCCGGCTCAGGGCCTTCTGCGGGTTTGGGGTGGTCCCCGCGGTCCAGACAATTTCGCTTAAATGCGGGAAGGTGGCCGGATCATGGGCCAGGACACCCACCGTGGGTATGCCGGTATCCAGGGAAAAATCTGATAAATAGAGGTCTACGCCTGCATTTTTGTATTTTTGAAGTATTTCCGTTATGAGCGGGTCGGAGGCCGATTCCGGTCGAATTGCAGGGACCTTTAATTTGTTCTGGCTGATGATGGATGAGGTGTGTCGCTCGACGATTTCACAAATACCCTGGATCAATGCCTCCTCTACGCAATTACCGGCCGAGGGCCCGTTGAACTCATTGATGGCAAAAAACCAGTCAAAAGGGATGAGAACCTCCTTTTCCCGGGTGAGATTGTAGCCACGGGTCCATTTTAAGGGCAGATTTTCAAATATTTTGCGGGAAAGTTTCAAATCATCCGATTCATCGTGAACGGATTTGGCGATCATTTCAAAAGCGATGGCATCTTCTTTGACATTGACAAATTTATCGATGAAAAAGTTATTCGGATTTGCCGCAAAACTAAAGAAGCTGAACCGTTCAGCCAGTTCCATCACGGCACTGGCTTCCGCCTGGGCGGGTGTTCCGCCTTTACCCATTTGTTTTTTTGTTCCGATGACAGCCGCGGCATCTTTACCGCAAGTGCTGAAATAAATCGGGATGTTCAAGCGACCATTATCGATGCGAATCGTATTTTTTAGAATATCAAGATCAATCTTCTTTAGTTTGGTCTTGAAACGTTTCACCGTTTCTTCCGGTGGCAGTATTTTATCCTGATCCAATGTAAACTGTTTGTAGGCATTATTTAAGGTAATGGTGTGTTTCATCGCGTATCTCCTGATGGCTCTATTGTCATCATCGTCTAGCATTCAAAATAAAACCGAAATCTTAGAATTCCAGTAGGATATTCAATGCGTTTTTCAATTGACCTTGTCTTGTTGATTTGATAGATAAACTCCTTATATCACAACTGAACAGCTTAACCTATATTATGTGTGGGGATGTAGCTCAGATGGGAGAGCGCGGCGTTCGCAACGCCGAGGTCAGGGGTTCGATCCCCCTCATCTCCATATCATCCACCTAAAATCATTGCATATATTCTGTTTCATCGACTATTTTTTGACTATATACCAAGCAGATAGGATGTAAAAGACCTAACAGTTCAGCCGGCAATTTTATTTTTTACTTAACATGTTGTAACCATTTTATACCATGTTGGCTCTTTAACTACGATGGTTCGATATAAGTGGGCCATCTC
>JBAVYC010000632.1:0-1848 GCA_049698595.1 Desulfobacterales bacterium
CGAACACGGCGGTGTGTACTATGACACCACAGTGTCTCCCAAGACGGAAGCAGAAATCAGTCAGTTATTCAAGGACATGACACCCAAGCATTACCGCTTTTTGAAGGATGCAGCCGGTATCGATGCCGCCAATCAACGACTCGAGGTGGCGCCGGCGTCCCATTATCAGTGCGGCGGTATATACATCAATGAGCGCGGTGAGTCCAGCATCAATAGATTGTATGCCTGCGGCGAGGTGGCAGGTAATTTCCAGGGTGCCAACCGGCTGGCCGGCAGCGCACTGTGCGACACCCAGACCATGGGCGCCCAGGTCGGCGGCTGTGCGGCCGATGATGCCGCTAAAGCCGACTTAATTCCGGTTGAGAAAAGTGCAATCGATCAACAGATCGATTACCTGCAAAGTTTCATATCCGATAAGCAGGCTGAAACCAGACCGGTATTCATCAAGGAAAAAATATTAGAAACAATGGATGCCCATGTCGCACCGTTCCGGGATGAAAAAGGATTACAGCAGGGATTGGAAGCCATCAAATCGCTTAAAGCGGAAGTGTCTAAGATATCGGTCGCAGATATAAAGCGTTATAATTTTGAACTCAAGGAGGCCTTGGAAACCTCATTTGCTTTGGATGCGGCGGAAATAACGATTGGCTCCTGTCTGTTCCGCACCGAATCCAGGGGCCACCACAACCGGACCGATTTTCCGGAAATGGACGATAAAGACTGGCGCTGCCACACGATCGTTAGACAGGAAGACGACAAACCCGTCTACGCCAAACGGGATGTCATCTACACCCGTCTGAAACCGGAAGACTGAATCGAACTGTCAAATTATAGTTAATTTTACCGCATTGTAAGGGAGGAAAAACCATGGCGGATGCGACGATCAAAGCGAAGATCTTAAGGTTCGATCCTGACAAGGATGAGAATCCATACTATCAATCTTATGAAGTCCCCGTGGATCGTCAGATAACGGTTCACGAACTGCTAAACATTATCCATCGTGATTTTGACGGCACGCTGGCATTTCGAGATTTTAAGTGCTTTAAGGGTATGTGCACGACCTGTATCTTGAAACTGAACGGCAAATCGGTCAAAAGCTGCTCGACACCGGTCGAGCCGAATGCAGAGATCCAGATCGATCCGGTGACCAGCGGTGAAGTTATCAGAGATTTGGTAGTTGATTTCAATAACATGTAATCGTTAAACTCCAGCGCGGGCACCGGGATTTTCGAAAGCGGAAACCGGGTTCCTGCGCTGCCATTAATCCTGGAAAAATACTAAATTGACTGTCCGCTTGAACATTGAGGATTCATGCCATGTCTGAGACCATTGCAATCATCGCAACCTGTGATACCAAGGGTGAAGAAGCGCTCTACTTGAAGCAGCGCATCGAATCTTACCATATGAACGGCTTAGTGGTTGACTCCGGCATCCTCGGTGAGCCGGTCTTTTTAGTGCCCGAGGTTACCCGCGACCAGGTTGCCGGGTATTCCGGCTTGACCATAAAGGAGCTGGTCGATGCTGGATCCAGAGGCGCGGCAGTTGAAAAAATGCGGGATTGCATTCATGCCTACGTAAAAAAGCTGTATGAAGAAAAGAAAATTCAAGGGCTCATCGCCGTCGGCGGTGCAGAGGGTTCGGTAATTGCACGGGCTGCAATGGACGCCCTGCCCCTGGGCGTACCCAAGATCGCCGTTTCGACAATTGCTTCCGGCAAACACCTGTTTAGTGATCTGATCGGATACAATGATGCCACCGTTATGCATTCCGTCATCGATATCCTGGGTATTAATTCGATCAGTAGACGGATTTTTAATAATGCGGTTGGCGCCATTGTCGGAATGGTTA
>JBAVYC010000633.1:0-2095 GCA_049698595.1 Desulfobacterales bacterium
AAAGGCGTCAAGGAATTTATTTATGCAAAACACCCGGCAAAAATTCGGCGAACAAGGTGAGTCCTTAGCCGTCTGGTATCTGAAGAAAAACGGATATAAAATTCTTGAGCAGAACTATCGCACAAAATTAGGCGAAATCGATATTATCGCCAAAGAAAAGAAAACCCTCGTTTTTGTGGAAGTGAAATCAAGAAGATCGATACGCTACGGAAATCCGAAATGGGCGCTTACGCCCAAAAAACAACGCCAAATTTCAATGGTTGCCCTTTCTTATCTTAAAGCCACCAAACAATCGGATGCCAGGGCCAGGTTTGATGTGGTTGCCATTACCTCCAATCAGGATGAGCCTCAAATAGAAATCGTTAAAAATGCCTTCGAACTCGCCTACGAATGAAATTGAAGTAAGGGAATCGTTTTGAATAAAAATATTTCAGGAAAAAGTGTGAATGTCAGCCACCCCGGTACGCTTTATGTCGTCGCCACACCTATCGGGAACCGCGATGACATCACCTTGAGGGCGTTGAATATATTGCGCGAGGTCGATCTGATAGCCGCTGAGGACACCCGTAAAACGCGAAGATTTTTGGAGCTGCACGCCATCAAAAGCAGCCTGATCTCCTACCATGAGCACAATGAAGCTGAGAGAACACCGCAGCTTATAGCAAAACTCAAAATGGGAATATCCATTGCGCTGGTCTCCAATGCGGGTACACCAACCGTTTCAGACCCCGGTTATCGACTGATCACAGCAACCCTGGCCGGTAATTTGAATGTCACGCCCATCCCCGGTGTATCCGCGACCACTGCCGCCCTGAGCGCCGCCGGGCTGCCGACGGATTCATTTGTTTTTTTGGGGTTCGCGTCCAAAAAAAAAGCAAAACGCCTGCAACAACTAAACGATCTTGCAAGTGCGCCCCGAACCCTTATATTCTATGAATCTCCCAGACGCATCCTGTCACTATTAGGTGAAATCAAAGACACCATGGGTGATCGCCACGTTGTTATCGCCCGGGAAATGACCAAACTCCACGAAGAATTTTTAAGGGGCCGGTTGTCGGAAATTGCCATACGGCTAAAAGGCCGGGCCAAAATCAAAGGTGAATGCACGCTGCTGGTGGCCGGATATGACCAGGAGGAGAGCCTGTCCTGGGAAGTCGTCAAACAACAGGTCAGGACTGCAGTCTTAAATCGCCGGAATTCATTGTCGTTGATTGCCAGGGAGATTGCCGCCGAATCCGGAATTTCAAAAAACAAGATTTATACACACGCACTTAAAATCAAAAAGGAGCTGAAGGGTGGATAAACTCGAATCAATCCCCAATCAAATACTCCACCCCGTCATCCTCCCGGTTCCTGAAGAGGTTCAAAAATTCAAACCAAGGAACCGCGTCCTTTATCTCAGCCGCCATGCCCGCCGCGCTCTGGAAAGATCAGCCGCCAAAAGCGGAATCCGTGTGGGTGAACTGCTAAAGGATAAAAATGGCGTGCCCCTGCCCTTTGAGGGCACATTCTGGTCCCTTACGCATAAGACGCAGTATGTCGGTGGCGTGGTAGCACCTACACCTATCGGCCTCGATATCGAAAGAATCCGTGATTTTTCCCAGGGCCTTTTCAGAAAGACCGCCGCCGATTGCGAATGGTCTCTGGCAGACACGGAGGGAAAGTCATTATTGACCTTTTTTCGCTTCTGGACATCGAAAGAAGCCGTACTCAAGGCAACCGGAATCGGAATTAAGGACCTTTTAAAATGTCAGGTTCGCCAAATCCTGGACGAACGCCATCTCGTCGTTCACTATGAAGGCAAAGATTGGCTGATTGAGCATTTCTTTTATGATCGCCATATCGCCTCCATCGTACAGAACAGTTTCCACATAGAATGGGCCATTGAAAAGTAAATCAACCTGCCGTCACTTCCAAAATTACTTTGCCTGTATTGCGATTTTCCCGGACATGTGCATGGGCGGCCGCTGCCTCTTCGATCGCAAAAACCGTATCGATCACCGGTTGAAGTTTGCCCCCTTCCAGCAGAGGCCAGAAGCGCTCTTTGAACTGTTGGGTGATGGCGATTTTTTCCATCAAAGGCCGCGATCGCAAC
>JBAVYC010000634.1:0-4709 GCA_049698595.1 Desulfobacterales bacterium
AGCCATAACAACCAGTTTCGCTTTCAGATACAAGGGCGCTTAGTCGATCCAAAAAATTATCTCGATCAGAATCATCTTTAAAGATAGCCTTGCGCTCAATACCTCTTATGATGATATGTTGCAGTGCTCCAGGCGCGTCTATGCGGGCTTTACGGGTTTAGTATCACATCTATTATTATATGTAAATATATAACGGACGTCCCTCTTTCTCCGCTCTTTCTCCGCAACTGATTTCGGATTAAAGGAATTCAATGTAAAAAGCGAAAAAGAGCGCATCAGAAGGTATCGAAGACATGTGTATGAAGCCGGGGCTGTAAACCGACCTGAGAAGGGCAAAGCCAAGGTAATTGGCGACAGGGTTCTTGAAAAGGAGCGTAAGCGGGAGTTTGAACTCAGCCGAAGCGATCGATTCAGATACCGCACGCGCTATTTTACGGATTCCGGAGTCATCGGCTCTAAAGAATTTGTTTCAAAAACCTACATGCGATTCAAACATCACTTCATTTCCAAAAATGAAAAAAAGCCTAAACCGATCAAGGGCTTGGAGGGGATGTATTCGTTGAAGCGACTCTCTGAAGTCGTCTGAAAAGCATTTCGGGGCAGTCGAGACGCAATCTGTCCACGCAGAGCGATTCGATAACGTGTTAAAATTATTTTTTGATCCTAATTTTAATACCGAATTTAAATTCTTTGACAGAAAAGAAAAAAATGCATATTATGATGTCATATTGACTATATAATCTGCAATCACTCTATGCATGGAGGTGATCCATTGAAAACAATGACTATCCGGGGTTTAGAACCGATTCTGATCGACAAGATGAAAGAATTTGCAAAACAACAGAACCAAAGCCTCAATCAATTTGTTGTTGAAACTTTGATGCTGCACATGGGAATGAAAAAAGAAAAAAAATTCACAGCTGAATATCATGACTTGGACCATCTTTTCGGAATATGGGCTGAAAAAGACTTTAAACGGATTCAGGGAAAAATTGATTCGGAACGTAAGATCGATAAGGAACTCTGGAGATGAAAAACCTCCTGATTGACACCAATATTTATACGCATGCACTTGCAGGGGATTTTGAAACAATCGATGTATTGCGACATGCCCAAAAAATCGCCATTTGTTGCATCAGCATTGGTGAATTGCTTTCCGGTTTTAAAGGAGGAAACCGGGAAAAGGAGAATAGAAAAGAGCTTGAAGAATTTTTGGATGCTCCCCGTGTGCAAATTTATGGCATCGATGAAGATACGGCAGAATTTTATGCTGATACCTTAAACAATCTACGAAAGAAGGGGCGCCCAATTCCAACAAATGATATATGGATCGCCGCCGTCGCATTGCAGCACGGCCTGAAAATATTTTCCAAAGATCATCATTTCAAATATGTTCCGGGTTTGGTTATCACCGTATAATCAGAATGGATAAACTAAAATATAACTTATAAAAAGCGCCAGGCTCCAGGGTAGGAGCGGCTCCATCCGGGGCAACAACGACCATTCCGGCATTCTGCATATGGTTGGCAATCACCAATTGCAGAGGCCCCCTACCCGCCATTAACACCCGGTCTTCCGAGTCGAACGTGCCGACTTATTAAAAGCACCTTTGCTCCGCCGCCCGTCACGACTCCGGGCGTTTTCCAATAAAAACATTCAGGTTTGGTTACCAGATATGCCTATTGGTTTTCAACTAATAATTCAAACGACCAAGGGTAAATTGATAAAAGGGCCTGGCCTATCAAAACCATTCTTGTTCGTCCCATTATTTGGCGTGCCATTCAGGTAGTTTTGAAACCAAAACCAACCCAGAAAAAAAGGCTTACAAACTGAAATTTGTAAGCCTATACTATTTCATGGTGCGCCAGGCAGGATTTGAACCTGCGGCCTACGGATTCGTAGTCCGGCGCTCTATCCGGGCTGAGCTACTGGCGCATGGGAAAAGGATTTGAAATTTGAGTGGAACATAAGCTAAAGTGATTTGGTTGTCAATGGATTTGTTGATTAAGGCTTGAATCTCGATGCTGGATGTTCGATACTTGATGCTCGATCCTCGATCCTGGATGAGGATTACAAAAAGGCACAAGTTTCAGGGCGCAGGGCATTCCGCTGTTTGAGGTCGGAGGCAAAAAAAACATAGAAAAGCGAACCGTAAAACTGCAGAATTTCGAAGGTTGGTTTCGCCCGGTTCGGTCTGTATAGAAATACATAGGATGCATTTCTGAACATATGCGAAACGATTTCCTTATAAAAAATGACTGATACCCACGAAAATTTCATGGAACTTGCCCTTAACGAGGCGAAAAAAGCTGGACAAATCGGCGAGGTTCCGGTAGGGGCAATACTCGTTTCTGAAAATGGCGAAATTCTGTCGGCCGCTCACAATCAAACCATCAAACTTGCCGATCCAACCGCCCATGCTGAGATTCTGACCCTGCGCAAAGCGGCGCTTGAGATTAACAACTACAGATTGCTAAAGACAACGCTATATGTTACCGTCGAGCCGTGCATTATGTGTATGGGGGCCATCGTGCACGCCAGGATTTCACAGGTTGTATTTGGTGCGCCGGATCCCAAATGGGGAGCAGCAGGATCTTTGTATAACTTCGCAGCGGATGATCGACTAAATCACCGTGTTGCCATCACAGCCGGAGTATGTGCGGAAGACTGCCGCAGGTTGATGCAGGATTTTTTTCGGGCTAAACGCGATAAAATTGATGCTAATCATCGAATTGCATAACTAATATTGATATGGCCGCAAAAAGGCGCAAAAAGCACAAATATAAAATCTCAGGCTGTGTAATTTCGATGTGTCACACTGAACAAAAATCGAAATTCTAACTTTTTACGAATTCATCAATACCAGCAAAGTGCATTTAACCTGGGTGGCTAATTGCAAAGGAGATAGCGTTGTGGCAAATGTAATCATTGTCGGAACCCAGTGGGGGGACGAAGGCAAAGGTAAAATTGTTGATCTGCTGGCTGAAAACGCTGATATGGTTGTTCGATTCCAGGGTGGAAACAACGCCGGGCATACCATGGTGGTGGGTGGTGAACAATTTATTTGTCATCTGATTCCATCCGGAATTTTACAGGACAAAACCTGCATTATCGGCAACGGTGTCGTGGTCGATCCGGCCGTTTTGCTGAAAGAAATAGACGCCTTGAGCGCTAGAGGGGTCGATGCCGGCCCCCAAAGACTCAAGATCTGCGAGAAGGCCCACGTCATCATGCCTTACCACCGGCAGGTCGACAATGCCCGGGAGCAATTTAAAGGGGATAAAAAGATCGGGACCACCGGACGTGGCATTGGTCCGGCCTATGAGGACAAAGCCACCCGCAGGGGGATACGATTCGTGGATTTGCTGGACCCGGAGGGTTTCGTTGAAAAGGTCGAAACCATTCTGGATGAAAAAAATTTCTACCTTAAAAATTATCTTTCTTCCGAGACCCTGGACGCCCATGAAATCATTGAAGAGTATCAAGCCTATGCCCAACGGCTGGCACCCCATGTAACCAATGTTTCAGTTATTATCAACGATGCTATTCATTCCGGTCGGCAAGTCCTGTTTGAAGGCGCCCAGGGAACTCATCTGGACATTGACCACGGCACCTACCCGTTTGTTACCTCCTCGAATACCTTGGCCGGAAACGCCTGCTGCGGCGCGGGGGTCGGCCCCAAAAGAATCGATGCGGTGATCGGTATCGTCAAAGCTTACACTACCCGGGTGGGCCAGGGCCCTTTCACGGCTGAATTGTTTGATGATATCGGTGACGCCATCCAGAAAAAAGGCGCCGAATTTGGTGCTACCACCGGCAGAAGGCGCCGCTGTGGTTGGCTGGATACCGTCATACTGCGAAATGCAGTTCGTCTCAACGGGCTTACCGGCCTGGCCATTACCAAGCTTGACGTGCTCGATGGTCTGGAATATTTGAAAATCTGTACAGGGTATGAATACCGGGGCGAATTGTTAGAACATTTCCCGGCAAGCCTCAAAGTTTTGGCGGAATGTAAACCGGTATTTGAAACCCTGCCGGGTTGGCCGGAAGATATTTCCGGTATAAAAAAACTGGCGGATCTCCCTGTAAACGTCAGAAAATACCTCGATCGCATCGCCGAACTCATCCAAACACCGATAGACATCATATCCGTCGGGGCGGACAGAGATCAGACGATTGTCCTGAAAAATCCGTTTATATAAGCGCCCGGTCCTTAAAAAATGGCAGGTTTTTATTCGGATACATTTTTAATTGACAATATGGCAGAAAAAGAATAAACAATGCAACTTAAGTCGGGACGTGGCTCAGTCTGGTAGAGCACAGCGTTCGGGACGCTGGGGTCGCAAGTTCAAATCTTGCCGTCCCGACCAATTTCCCGTGACTCTCTCATTCCGCTGTAACAATTGTCAACCATTGTCTATCGCATTATCAGATCGTAATTTGCTTCCATCCCCATAGCCAACCGCCAACTTTAACCCGCCACAGTGCCTGATTTTGCTAAAAATTAAGCCCTAAGGTCGGGTTAATACTCAGATACCATAACACAGATAGCCATAGCCGTTTGCGCTATCCATATATGAAACTTCAGAGGAATGGATTCGATTTTATTTGTTTAGACCCCGATGGAATGTGAAAAAAAGATTCCATTGGGCAGGCAGGATTTACAGGATTGACGGCCCCGGTTAAATGCGTTTCTGCCGAAATAGGTA
>JBAVYC010000635.1:0-1691 GCA_049698595.1 Desulfobacterales bacterium
GACCTGTATCCGTGCCAAAGGGAGATGAAAATGTATCGGTTTCGGCTATTGCCGCTGCAATATTTCCGGTCTCATAGGCTCCCGGCCAGTTTTCAGGAAAAATGTAAGTTTTCCCAGCACTCAAAAGGGTAATACGCGCAAATAGGGCAATAACGACAATCATCGTCAGCGCATTTTTGTCAAAAAATGCTCTATCATGGCATAGAATCTTTATCCAATTTGAAATCATCCCTTTAATATTTCTTTAAAGGTTATCTTACGAAAAAAAAGAAGTCGAAAATCAGTTTTTTTCAAATAGGGCACGAAACCAAGACGCTGAACTATTTTCTGGGTTATTGTGTTGGTATCTCGCACAAAAAGTACCGCCTGGCCGGCACCTAAGGTCACGGCCTTCTCCAATAGTTGCTTGACGGTCCACACCTCGATTCTCATTCGGCGATAGGCTTCAGTGGTAAAAGCGTTTTCTAAAAGAACTTCATTATCGCCGATGAGCGGAAGTCCACCGCCGGTAAATTGTGAAAGCCTGGCATTTTCTTCCGGGCCGATCATCCATTGCATATGGCATGGGATCTTGTCTTCTGTTTCAGTAACATAGCAAGTTTTTATACCCGACATCAGCCAGGATTTTCCTACCAACCTGTACTTGATTTCTCGTTTTGATGTCTGATGGGAAAAATCCAATAATTTTGCATAATCTGATTTTTGAATCAGTCTAATATTCAGTTTAAGGTTAATATCAGAAATCTCGAGAGGCGTATGAAGGTCTCGTTGAAATCCAATAAATTGTGATATGGAAATAGCGCGGTGCATTAATTCATCGAGGATCAAGGAGTATTGTCTTTTTCTTAACAGCTCAGGAACAAACGTGATTTCTGTTTTGGTCATAGTCAGATATTCTTTTTTTATGGAAATGTACCATGTTCCTACAATCTATAGTAAGGTCTTATATGTCCAGCACAAAGTGGTTATATTATCATAGCTTTTCGCTAGTTTTACTGGGAATTCGCGGTCGTTCTTAGGCGGGAGGATTTCCGAACTATCAGGTCATCTTGAACCGCAGGCATTGAACTCCGGCTATAAACATTCGCCAACAATATTATCTACCTTTTGATACCAACATCTCTTTCAAAAACAAGGGCCCACCTATTAGCATAACAAAAATATATCGTATGCTTATAACGAGTAGACCGAGTGCAAGGGCTTTTTCCTTTGATACTCCCATTTGAGTGAAAAAAAGAACAAAGGCGCCTTCACGCACGCCCAGTCCATTAATGGATATCGGTAAAGCCTCGGTCAGATATACCAAAGGAATTACAGTAAATAGATATGTGATAGGCATGTCGATATTCAGTGCAAAACAGTAAAAATGATTGAGCATAACGATATTGATTTGAAACCAAAACGAAATAACCAAGCTCAAAACTAATACTCTAGCATTCTTTCGATAATTTTGAAATGATTCAAGGATATTGTTAAAATATCTAATAATTTTTTTATTGGTTCTATGCAGCCTTGCTATAAACCTGCTGGAAGTCAGACCCCAAAAGGTAAGGATCGCGAGTGCATAAGCGATAAAAAATTGATAGCTAATATTTTCTTTATAAAAAAAAGCAAAGGATATAATCGAGATCGAGGCAAGCGCAAACAACCCGCTAATCCGATCAAATATAACTGAAGAAATATTTTGCAGA
>JBAVYC010000636.1:0-3124 GCA_049698595.1 Desulfobacterales bacterium
GTGAAATGCCTAATTCCGCTTATAGCCGGGGCTTAAGGTGAAAGGCTAAAGGTGAAAGGCTAAAGGCTAAAGGCAAAGATTATCTTTTTTAATAATCGAAAGCATGATCGAACCAATTTTTATTACAGGTTTATTCAACCTTACAGCAACAGAAAGGAGGAAAAGCATGAAGATTGACTTGATTAAAAGGCTAGTGATGGTCCTGTGCGTATTACTGCTCGGGATGGGTTCACTAACCGCAAGCGCAATGGCGCAAGAAATCAGTTTTTTGGATTTATCCGACTTTACCGGCCCGGTAGCCGGTCTGGCGCTGCCCGGCAGTATGGGCTTAGAGGACTATCTCAAGGATGTCAATGCACGGGGCGGTATCGAGGGGCTCAAGGTGAAGTATATCGGCGTCGATACCCGCTACGATGTGGCCCGGGGGCTGTCCGCCTACAAGCGCTATCGGCGGGACAAAAATGTATTGGCCGTCAACATCGTCAGCACGCCTTTGGGCAAAATGCTTGAAAGGCTGACGCGCAAGGAAAAGCTGGTTATTATGATTCCCGGAGACGGTGAATTTCAGGCCCATCCCGGAAACTTCTTCCCCTGGGGGCCCGTCTATCAGAATGCCTTTGCGGCCACCATCGATTGGATTTTAGCCGACTGGAAGAAAAAGGGCATGAGCGGTGCTCCCAAAGTAGCGGTTTTAAGCTGGGACAGTGCCTATGGTCGGGAAATGCTGCGGGGCGGCAAGGAGTATGCGGAGCAAAATGGTGTCGAAATTCTGCCTTCCGAACTTTTCCCGGTCGGCTCGCTCAAGCACGACATCTACTTGAACCGGCTCTCCCAGGCCGGAGCCAATTATGTCTATGTGGGCGGGGTGGATCCGGTCCAAACTAACGTCATGCGTGATGCCAAGGCGCTCGGACTCACAGATAAAATTCAGTTTATATCCGATTACTGGGGTCCCACTACCTTGGGAACCCGTCTGCATCCGGATGCTTTAGAAGGAATGGTCGTGGTATCATTTTTCCTGCGAGGCAAAGAAGCGTTATATCATCCGATAGTCCAAAAAGTGTGGAAAACCTATCGCCAAGAAGCCCCCGAGAAGATGAATGAAAGCTACGGGATGGGAATCGCCTGGGGTATCAATTTTGAAGCTGCTGTCAGGGATGCCATCAAGCGGGTTGGGAAAAATAAACTCAGCCGCGAAGAAATTTTCAACTCCTATACTAATAGCATCAGCGGCTTAAGCCGCGAGGGTATTCAGGGACCCTGTACATACGGCCCCAAATCCAGAAACGGCAGCATGGTCGTTAAATTCTACAAAGTCACGGACGGTCAGATCGTTCCCGTAACCGATTGGGTAAAAACTCCGGATGCGGTTTCGTTGCATCAATGGAAGTAATCTAAATCTATAAGGAGGATAAAACGATGAAAGGTTATCGTCGATATACCTGGTTAATTTTGCTTCTGCTGGGATTTTCGGCCATTGGACTGGTGGGTTGTGCCGGTACCCAGCCGAAACCAACGGCTAATTTTGAAGTCATCCCTGCTGAAACCGCCATTACCCCGGCTCTTCTTAAACAACCGATTCAGTTTAAAGGTTCCGGATTTATGCCTAAAGAAATAGTCGTCGTAGATTTAATGATCCCCGCAGGCGTCAAAATAAAAAAGGTGCCGGATGATGAGGACTCGGTCGGTCTGGCATTTGGCGACGCCGATGACAATGGTAATTTTGCCACCAAAATGGGCGCTGTCGGAACGTTAAACTGGTTTTTTCAGGTCGGCTGGACCAATAATGTCAAACCGATATTTAAAGAGGCGACACCGCTGCCTCCCGGCAAATACGAAATTAAGGCGACGGGCATGGAATCCGATAAATTTGGATTGACGACCCTGACCATTGTGCCGCCACCCAAAAAGGAGTAGGATTTGCCCAGGAGAACGCTCAAAAGAAGTGATCATTGGAGATAGCTACAAACGTTTTCAAATTTTAGCTCATTCGTAGTATCGAGTACTTGGCAACATCGAAAGCAACTTGCCGATACTGCGGCCCAAGCTGCTTTATGGAACTCCATGCTCAAGCTGAACAACATTGAAGTCATTTACAACGACGTTATTCTGGTCCTTAAGGGGGTGTCACTGGAGGTGCCGGAAGGCAAAATTGTGACCCTCTTGGGGGCCAATGGCGCCGGCAAAACAACTACCCTGAAGGCGATTTCCGGTGTATTGCTGACCGAATTGGGCCAAGTCACCGACGGCAGCATCGAGTATAATGGTGAACGGATCGATCGTAAGGACCCGGAAGAAATCGTGAAGCTCGGTATCGTCCAGATCATGGAGGGTCGCAGGCTCTTTGAGCATCTCACGGTGGAAGAAAATCTGATGACCGGTGCGTTTTCCCGCAAAGATAAGAACGGCATCCAGGAGGACCTAAAGAAGATATACGGCTATTTTCCCAAGCTGAGTGAGATGTGCCGTGCCACCAGCGGTTATCTTTCCGGTGGTGAACGCCAGATGCTTGTTATGGGACGCGCCCTGATGGCCCAGCCCAAAATCATGCTGTTGGATGAGCCTTCGCTGGGGCTCAGTCCCTTGTTCGTTAAAGAAATATTTAAACTCATCCGGCAGATCAATGAGCGCGAAGGCGTGTCCATATTGCTGGTTGAACAAAATGCTCGACTCGCCTTACAGCTGGCGGATTTTGGCTATGTGATGGAAAACGGTCGCATTGTGCTGGATGGGCCATCGGAGAAGCTGCAGGAAAATGAAGATATCAAGGAGTTTTATCTGGGGATGAGCCAAAAGGGCAAACGCAAGAGCTACCGCGATGTGAAGCACTATAAGCGCCGCAAGCGGTGGCTCTCCTGAACTTGATTCCTAAAGCATCATCTTTCGTCCGATAGCGGCGTTGAGGGGAAAGGGGGACGTCCGTTATATATTTACATCTAAATACAGATGTGATAGTGATCCAGTATGCCACGTAAAGCCCGCATAGACGCGCCTGGCGCACTGCAACATATCATCATAAGAGGTATTGAGCGCAAGGCTATCTTTAAAGATGATTCTGATCGAGATAATTTTTTGGATCGACTAAGCGCCCTTGTATCTGAAAGCGAAACTGGTTGTTATGGCT
>JBAVYC010000637.1:0-2450 GCA_049698595.1 Desulfobacterales bacterium
GAACCATGGCTTCGAATTTTTCCAACTCCGGTTTGGATATGGAATTTTTGACATATTTGGTATCCTTTAAATAGCGCTTCAATAACATATTACCGATCAGGGTGCCCTTTTTGTGGCCTTTAACGAACTCATTGATGATAGTCTTGAGTTTTGGACTGTTTTTGCGAAAGGCCCAGGCAATCTCACCGCCGGTTCTCACGGCAATGTCGGAATGGACCTTGATTTTATCAAAAATCTGGGTCCAGAATTGGGCTTTGTGGCTGTCCATGACGATCATCGGAATAAGACCGGCATCCACCATTTCCAGCAAATCTTCATCCTCAAAGTTTTCTTCTGCCGGGACCAGTTTCATCTGAGATTTACCGGTTTTTTTAAATGTGTCATTCAACAGCGCTAAACTTTCGTAATAACTGCTGGATTTGCGGACATGGATTTCTCTGCCTGCAAGGTCATCGAGGCCGGTCACCGGCGGTGCAGCAGGGCCGGTTACCAGCAGCTCCTTTACTCCGGTCAACATGGGATTTGAAAAATCAACATGCTTGAATCGTTCCGGAGTAATCGTCAGGTTGGCAACGGCGATGTCCCCCAAACCCTTTACAAGACCGGGTATCAATTCATCACGCCGGACGGGAATAAAAACAACGCCTATTTTCAACGTTTTGGTTTTGAGCTTTTTGTTGACAAATTTTTCAAATTCTTTGAGCAGATCATAGGAAATGCCGCGCTGTCGGCCGCGATCCAAAAAATAAAATGTTTTGCTGTTAACCACCAACACCCGAATCTGCCGCTTTGCGGCCATCTTATTAAAATCGCCAACCCTTGGTTCATTCTCCAATAAAGCTGCATTTGAAGTTGTATTGTTTTCAGCGGCCTGCCCAATCAAAGGCACCACTAGCGGCAGCGCAATGAATACAATATGCAAAATTGAAAACAACCGGTGTCGCAGGAGTGTTTCCAACTTGAAAAGTTGAAATTGAATCATGATTTTTTTTCTCATCCTCCTGTTTGGGCTTTTTCTCGATCACAAGACAAGTTCCCACCAAGATTAACGGACAGCGGTTGGCCATCCTCCTGACTCAAATAAGTGGTCGAGGTCGGAAAAGCGAACTTGATACCTTCTTTCTGAAATTCCCGTGCAATTTGCAGATTGACCTCTTGACTGAATTTCATATAGCCCCAATAGTCCGCCGGGTGATACCAGTAAAGTACCAAAATATTCAGCGAATACGGATGGTATTCATTAAAATAGGCCCGGGGCGGGAATTCCGGATCCATCCCTTCATGGTTATCCAGAATCTTTAGGATGATATCCACCGCTTTTTCAATTTTTTCCGGTGGGGTGCCATAGGTAATGCCGATATTGGTCACTCTTTTGATATGGGGGCGCTGGCCGATGTTTTCAATATCGATTTTAGCCATTTCATCGTTGGGAATCACAGTCTGATGCCCCGTAAGCAGCCTGATTCGGGTCGATCGCAGCCCGATTTCTTCCACGACCCCGTCATGACCTTTGGCTAGGATCCGCTGGCCGACCTTATAGGGTTTGTCCAGCAGAATCATGATGCTGCCCAGCAGGTTCTTCAGTGTGTCCTGGGCGGCCAGAGCGACGGCCAGCCCCCCCACACCCAGACCTGCCAGAAGGGTGCTGACCTTAAGGCCGATATTGTCCAGCCAGAAGAGTACGGCAACGATCACCAGTGTAACCCGGATCGCTGTGCGCGCCGGTCGCAACAGGACGATGGCGTCTTCCCGCTGGCTGCGTCTCAACCGCTCTCCCCACCAGAAAACGACAAGATCGACCAGCCGCACGGCCGTCCAGGTCATCACGAATGGCAGCACCGGATCAAATCGAAACAGGGTGCGGACGGTCATTGACAAACCGATCAATGACAGTCCCACCTGTTCCAGAAACAACCACAGGAGAAAGCGAACCGGCCAGGCAACAAACGGTTTAACTTGACGTCTCATCGCCGTGTCTTTACGACCCACCAGCAGGTTGACGATCAACGTTACGAGCAGCGCCAAAAGAAATGCAAGGACCATGTTGGTCAACCACAACATCCACTGCCACACCTGCCAACCGAGGAACTGTGCATCCGGAAATATCTCTGACAGGGTCTCCCCGAAAGGTCCGTATCCAAAATATTTATACAGACGCGGAATTTCGGCCACCGTTTGATTGGAAATTTTCCAGATATCGGCGCCATCACCGCGGGGGACGCGCTGCATCAGAATGTCGATGGTTTTTTCCGGCGTTTTGACGCGGCCGATGACATCCCGGTTTGAAGACAAGCCATCGTCGGCAAATCCGTCGGGGTTTGCGCTGATTGCCTCCAGGTCGAACCAGAGTACCTTATCGAGGGCGATCTTTAAATGACGCGCCAGTTGGGGCCCCTGGCTTTGGTCCAATCTGCCCGGTAAATAGCGCAAGTCCAGATATTTGGCGGCAC
>JBAVYC010000638.1:0-3341 GCA_049698595.1 Desulfobacterales bacterium
TCCCATTCTGGTAACAGGCGCCACGGGCTATGTCGGTGGGCGGCTGATTCCGGCCTTGCTCGCCGCCGGCTATCGGGTGCGGGCCATGGGGCGAAATCTGGCAAAAATGGGCTGCCGGCCCTGGGCCGGGAACGAGCGGGTGGAGCTGATTCAAGGGGATGTTTTGAACCTTGAATCCATCAAAGATGCAGCCATCGGGTGCCGGGTGGCCTATTATTTGGTCCATTCCATGATCGCTCAGAAGGAAAAATTTGTAGAGGCCGATCGCCGTGCGGCCCGTAATATGGTCGCAGCGGCCAGCTCTGCGGGAGTGGAGAGGATCATCTACCTCGGTGGTCTGGCGGAAGCCAAAGATGGCGCCTTGAGCAAACACCTGCGATCACGCATTGAGGTCGCCGATATACTTCAGGCCGGACCGGTTCCCACGACTGATTTGAGAACCCCGATGATCCTGGGTTCCGGCAGCGCTTCTTTCGAGATTCTGCGCTACCTGGTAGAGCGTCTGCCCGCCATGACAACGCCCCGCTGGGTGCGCTCATTGAATCAGCCCATCGCCATTCGTAATGTCATCACCTATCTGATCGGCTGCCTCGAACATGAGGAAACCAGCGGACAAACCTATGACATCGGTGGTCCCGACATCTTAACGTATCGTGATTTGCTGGATATTTATGCTGAAGAGGCCCATCTAAGAAAGCGCCTAATCATTCCGGTACCTGTGCTTACACCGACGCTGAGTGCGCTGTGGATTCATCTGATCAGTCCGGTTCCTGCATCGATCGCCCAGCCTTTAACCGAAGGTCTGACGAGTGATGCGGTCTGCACCGAAAACCGGATCCAGTCGATTATACCCCAACAGTTGCTGAGCTGTCGGGAAGCCATTCGGCTGGCACTGGATCGCCTTAAGCAGGAAAAGGTGGACACCTGCTGGATGGATGCAGGCAACCTGCTTGAACCGGAGTGGGCTCACTGCGGCGATGCTGATTGGGCCGGCGGGACAATTATGAATTGCGGCTATCGAGCCGAGATAGAGGCAACCGTTGATGAAGTTTGGCAGCCTGTAAGCCAAATCGGGGGAAAGACCGGCTGGTATTTCGGCAATTTTCTCTGGCACCTGCGCGGCATCATGGACCGGCTCGTGGGTGGGGTGGGCTTGAGACGCGGGCGGCGGCATCCAACCGAAATTGGCGTCGGCGATGCACTGGATTTTTGGCGAGTGTTGGAAGTAGACGCGCCCCAGCGGCTGTTGCTGGTGGCTGAGATGAAAACACCCGGCGAGGCCTTGCTTGAATTTCAAATAACGCCCCAAGCAAACGGGCAGGTGGAACTTCAGATGCTCTCTCGATTTTTGCCCAAAGGGTTGTTTGGAATTTTGTACTGGTATGGTCTTTATCCTTTCCACCAATGGATATTCTACGGCATGCTCAAAGCCATTGCCAAATCCATCAACAAGCCGATTGCATCCGATCCCGAACGATTTACACCCAAACTGCACACTTCCTGTGCCCTGCCACCGGGAAAGGCATAGAGAAACGGAATTGTAATCAATACAGATATCGTTAATTGGTTGATTAGTTGATTGGTAAAGTGGTTGCAAATATGGACTTATGCCGTATTTGCAAAATAATTGGACACTTGATGTTTCAACAATCATAACATACTGAATTGATGATCATAATTTACCTAATCAACCCGTCAACCAATAAACTATTCAACGAGGTCTACCATGACAAGGTCATTCAGAGGGGGCAAAAGTTCTTGAAAGTCCCGGCCTTGGAGTGGTGGAGCGATGCCACCATTCGTAATTCGTCAATCTTCATTCGTCATTCCATGAAGGAGGCCCATGTCCATTCAGCCGACTCGCATTCAATCCCTCAATGAGGCCGACATTTGCAAGGGAGATTATGTCCTATACTGGATGCAGCAATCCCAAAGGGCAACGCAAAATCATGCTCTGGAATATGCCGTTCAGCAGGCCAACAAACTGGACCGCAAACTCTTGGTGGCCTTTGGCCTGATGGATGATTACCCGGAAGCCAACCTGCGCCACTACACCTTTATGCTGGAAGGTTTGAAGGAAACCCAGGCAACTTTAAAATCAAGGGGGATTATAATGGTGTTGCGCTGGGGGCATCCGCCGGAGGTGGCCCTGAAGCTCGGCCGCCGGGCGTCCATGATCGTCTGCGACCGCGGATATCTGAAACACCAGAGAGCCTGGCGCGAGCAGGTGGCGCAGCAAGCGAATTGCCGCGTCGTGCAGGTGGAAAGCGATGTGATCGTGCCCGTCGAGGTGGTATCTGATAAAGCCGAGTATGCCGCACGAACGATTCGCTCCAAGATCAACCGACACCTCGAAACCTATCTTGTTGATCTCAAGCCGACCAAGGCCAAACACCCGTCAATCAACATGCAGATTAACGGGATTGATTTCAGCGACACCGAAGAGTTGCTCCGGAAACTGAATCTCGATCGCAGCGTGCCGCCGGTTTCCAATTTTTTCAAAGGCGGGACCTCCCAGGCTGTAAAGCGCTTCAAGGGATTTATTCGCTACCGGCTGGCGCTTTATGATCAGCACAGCAATCAGCCGCAGACGGACGATATTTCTCACATGAGTCCCTATCTGCATTTCGGTCAAATTTCACCGCTTTTTTTGGCGCTACAACTCAGAAAGGCGCCCAATTCACTCAAGGCTTCCAAAGACGCCTATCTCGAGGAGCTTGTCGTGAGGCGTGAGCTGGCCATGAACTTTGCCTTCTACTCAGCCAATTATGACACCTACACGTGTATTCCGGGCTGGGCTCAAAAGTCCCTGGCCGAGCATGAGCATGACAAACGTGAATATGTCTACAGCCGTCGGCAACTTGAAGCTGCCGGCACCCATGACCCTTACTGGAACGCCTGCATGTTGGAGATGAAACACACCGGCTTTATGCACAATTACATGCGGATGTACTGGGGCAAGAAGATTTTGGAATGGTCGGCAACACCCCAAAAAGCATACCGTACGACCCTGGCCATCAACAATAAATATTTCCTGGATGGCCGGGACGCCAATTCTTATACCGGTGTGGCCTGGATCTACGGGGTGCACGATCGTGCCTGGGCGGAACGGCCGATTTTTGGCAAGACCCGCTATATGGCGGCCTCCGGCCTGGAGAGAAAATGTGACATCGCTGCCTACGTTAAAAAGGTGGAAGATCTGGTAAAAAAGGCGAGCAGGGCTGCAACCCAAACCGGACAAGCTTAGCCGGTCGCAGCGAAGCGGAGATCCCGGTTTATCGGGGAATTGAAGATGGAAGATTGAAGATTGAAGATTTGTGGTATCGCTTCGCTCTGTCTTT
>JBAVYC010000639.1:0-5749 GCA_049698595.1 Desulfobacterales bacterium
GCGCAGTGCCCGTCTGCGGACATATTCTGAACCTGTCGAAAATGACGAAGGTAATGGGCTTAGAACTCGATAACGAGGGTAAGTTCTCGATCCGGGTCCAGCCTGGGATCAGCTTAGGGGAACTTGATCAACAGCTTTATAGCGGTCGTTTTGACCGTCATAGCTGGGATAAAAACGCTCTCAGCGCTCTTGAAGCCTTTAACAAAGCCGATAGACAGTTCTGGCCGCCTGATCCATCCGAAAGATCGGCATCCATCGGCGGCATTGCCGCCAACAACAGTCGGGGCATTTGTGCCCACCATTATGGGCCGGCCGGTCACCATATCAAACGTATTCGTGTGGTGGATGTGAATGGAAGAATTCATTCAATCACACGCGGCCAGTTTGTTTTTGCACAGGGTATCTGCCCTTTACCGGGAGGGACTAGGATTCGAGTCGATCCGGCAAACCTTCAGCCGGAAACACCCAACGACCTGATGGATCTGTAACTGGGCAGCCAGGGCATGCTCGGCGTGATCACCGAGCTGACCTTATCCCTGCAGGCACTTCCGCGCGAGCTATGGGGTATCGTATTTTTTTTCGAGGCCCCGTCCCAAGCCGTAGATTTTCTTCAAGCGATTGATCAAAGACAAAAAAACGAATCGGACACTGACATCGTGGCCATTGAGTTTATGGATCAAACCACACTTGAGTGTATCCGGGAATATAAAAGCGAGACCGGCCGATTGAGGGAGGTACCGGCTTGGGATACCAGGCTCGCCGCCGCGGTGTACATGGAAATCCATGGCAACCGCCCTGAGGAGGTAGAGGTGCTATCCGAGTGGCTATTGGAGATCGCCGCTGAATGTGGCAGCGATCCGGACACCACCTGGGCTTTCTGCGGCGAGATCGAGATCGAACGGCTTCGTCTTTTCCGCCATGCCGCCCCGGAAGCAGTCAATCACTTGGTCGATAAGGCAAGACAGGTCGATTCCCGGATCGCCAAACTTGGAACGGACATGCGCCTTCGAAACGGGTCCTTGTCTGAAATGCTTGAGATGTATGGAAAGGACCTGCAAGCCCGCGGGCTCAAAGCCGCCATTTTCGGTCATGCCGCTGACAAGCATTTTCATGTCAATATACTGCCGCAAAATTATCAGCAGTTTGACGAAGGCAGGGCGCTGATGGAAGATTGGGCCAGAAAAATCAGTGCCATGGGGGGAAATATAACGGCCGAACATGGTGTTGGCAAAATCAAGAAAAATCTATTCCGATCAATTCCTTTACCCGACCGACTGAAAGTGATTCGCAGCCTAAAACGACAACTTGATCCGAATGGATTATGGAATCCCGGCAATATGCTGAATTCGGACTGACAAAAAAGTGAAAACTATCAACGGAAACCGGGCATGAGCAATAAATATCTAATGGGGGTGGATGTCGGCACCCAAAGCGCCAAGGTGATCATATCGGATTTTGACGGCAATATCGTTTGTGAAGGCCGCCGGCCATTGCGCAAAATGAATATTCCGGCACCCCAACTGGCGGAACATCCGGATGACGACCTGTGGGATGCGCTTAAAATGGCCTTTCAGCGAGTGATGCAGCGGTTTAAACATGACGTGGGTGGAGATGTGCACGATATTCTAGCCATGGGAATCTGCATTATCCGGTGCTGTCGGGTGCTTCTTAAAGAAAACGGCGAACTGGCCTATCCGGTGATCAACTGGATGGATAAACGTCTTAATACACCCTATGAACATCAAGCAGCCTATGGCGATGTTCGCTATGTAACAACGACCTCCGGCTACATTACCCATCGTCTGACCGGCGAGTTTAAAGATACTTGTGCCAACTATATCGGCTGGTGGCCAATGGATGACGACACCTTGGATTGGAGCACGGACGCGGAAATTATTAAACAGTGCAACGTGCCCCGCGACATGCTGTTTGATGTGGTGCCGCCAGGAGCCATCCTTGGCTATGTGACCGCGGAAGTGGCCGGCCTTGTCGGTGTCTGGGCGGGTATGCCGGTGGTTGCCACGGCGCATGACAAGGCGGTCGAAGCGCTTGGTGCCGGTTCTCTGGCGCCGGGTATCGGGCTCATTTCTTTGGGAACGTATATCGGCGCCTTGGTGCATGGCCATGAAAATATAAAAGATGCCAAAAGCTTCTGGTCATTTCAGGCGTCTGTTCCGGGGCGTTATCTGTATGAAAGCATGGGCGTTCGACTGGGTATGTGGACCATCAGCTGGTTTTGCGATCAATTTGGAGAAGGCATCCTCGAGGAAGCCCAACGCCAGGGCATAACGATTGAAGAATTATTCAACCGCGAGGCGGCAAAAATCCCGGCCGGTTGTGAAGGGCTAATGACGGTTCATGACTGGGCCCCACCTGTAACCGCGGTGTATCGCAAAGGCGTGATGTTTGGATTTGACGGGCGTCATACCCGGGCCCACATTTATCGGTCCATTTTGGAAGGCATCGCATTCACTGTGAAAAATCATATGGATGAAATGAATCGAGCGCTGAATACGCCACTCAACCACCTGATCATTTCAGGTGGCGGCGCTAATAGCGATGTATTCATGCAAATTTTTGCCGATATATTCGGCGTAACGACCAGCCGCAATCAGGTCAAAGGCTCAGCTTCCGTCGGTTGTGTCATCAATGCGGGCATGGCCGTCGGCGCTTTCGATTCCTATGAAGACGCTTTAGAAAAAATGGTTCACAAGGATGATGAATTCAGTCCCGACCTGGAAAACACCAAGTTCTACAACCAACTCAATGACAAGGTATACAGACATGTCAACCAGCACTTCGACCCGATTCTAAAAGAGCTTAGTTTGCTCGTGGATTAATATCGTTGGCACTTTATTGAATCGCTAAAAAATCAGTATTAATAGAGGAGACATCATGAAAATCGGTTTTATCGGCCTTGGAAATGTCGGCGCAAAGTTAGCGGATAGCCTGCTTCGCAACGGATTTGACCTTACGGTACGCGATCTCAACGACGCACTGGTCCAGTCATTCGTTGACCGCGGCGCCACTAGGGCTGCATCACCAAAAGAAATGACGGAGAGGGTTGATCTGGTTATTACCTGCTTACCTTCGCCAACAGTGTGTTCTGCGGTAATGGAAAGCGAAGATGGTATCATCGGTGGCCTTAGCGTAGGAAAAATCTGGCTGGAAATGAGTACTACGGACCAATCAGAAGTTATCCGCCTGGCAAATATCGTTAAAGCAAAGGGTGCGATGGCCATGGACTGCCCAGTGTCAGGCGGTTGCCACCGTGCTGCGACCGGCAATATTTCAATTTTTGCCGGGGGCGAACGTGAAACGTTTGAACGCGTTTTGCCGATTTTGACCAGCATGGGACGCCGCATCCTGCATACCGGCCCAATCGGTTCGGCATCCGTTTTAAAAGTGGTCACCAACTACCTTTGCACCGTGCACCTTGCTGCACTGGCCGAGGCTTTTGCCGTAGCGAAAAAAGCCGGCATGGACATGAACACAACCTACGAAGCCATCCGCATTTCTTCCGGAAACTCTTTTGTTCATGAAACCGAATCCCAAGTGATCCTAAACGGCAGCCGCGATATTAATTTTACGATGGATCTGGTAGTGAAAGACGTCGGACTATTTGACAAGCTTGCCAAGGTCAACAAAATTCCGGTAGAGATATCACCGCTGGTATTGGCGATATTCAAGGATGGCCAAAATCGCTATGGGTCACGCGAATTCTCTCCAAATATCATCAGACGCTTGGAAGAAGCCTGCGGCATCCAGATCTTAGGCACGGGCTTCCCGGCTGAAATGACTGATGACGAGCCCGAAGAATGCGGTTATGAGGTTAAACCGCGTTAATTGGATTTCAAATTTAACCTCGACAAATGCATAGCGTTCACGATCCATCTCTCCTGATTGGTGGCCAGTCACTTATTCTTAGCGACCGGCTATTGACCCGAGACCGCGGTTTTTAAAGAGACTATTTCAAGCGACTCAAGGTTATATCTCCTGAATGCCCCATGCATCCTTCATTCGTCACTCGCTGTTCGCCATCCTACCCGTATTACCGCCCGGAAAATATTGCGCCCCGATTCCAATCTTGACATATCAGTTATATTTTGTCAGAGTGACGCAGCATATTCGAACCTGAATAGACAGAGGGGTTTGTGATACTCAAGGCGATTAATGTTACGAAAAAATTCGGCGAGCTCAAAGCGGTGGATGATCTGAGTTTTGAGGTGCAACAAGGGCAGATCTTCGGTATTGCAGGACCCAATGGCGCCGGCAAATCGACGGTTTACAATCTTATCACCGGTTTTTACAGCTTTGACGGCAAAATCGAATTTGAGGGCCGGGATATTTCAGGCCTGCCGCCTTACCGTATTGCCAAAGCCGGTATTGCCCGGACCTTTCAGATTCCCCAAACCTTTCCAAGCCTCAGTGTCCAAAAAGGCATCTCCGTGGGTAGCCGCTTCGGTGCCGCCGGCGGACTCGATCCGGCGCATGTGGATGAGGTGATCCGCTTCGTCGATCTTGAAAAAGAGCGTACCCAAAATACCGGTCTTTTAAACTTGTTGGGCAAGAAAAAACTGATGATCGGAGCCGCCCTGGCCACCAAGCCCAAAATATTGATGCTCGACGAGCCCATGGCCGGCTGCAATGCCTCGGAAATTAAAAATCTTATGAAATTAATCAGCAGAATCAACCAGGATCTGGGCATCACCATCATTATCATCGAGCACTTCATGAAGGTGCTCACCGAGCTGACCGAAACGCTGTTGATCATTGAATCCGGGCGCAAAATCTTGCAGGATGAGCCCGCCAAAGTCGTCAATGATCCCAGAGTTATTGAGTGCTATTTAGGTGACGCCAATGCTGACCGTGAATAATTTGAACGCCTACTACGGTGAATCGCATGTCTTAAAGGACGTCTCGATTGCCGTCAAAGAAGGCGAGGTAGTCGTCATGTTGGGGCCCAACGGCCACGGCAAAAGCACGCTGTTAAAATCCATTTGTGGATTAGTGGATAAAAAGGACGGTAAGATCACCTATCAGAATCGGGACATCAATGGTTTGGCTACTGAAAAGCTCGTCGACCTCGGAGTTATCTACATATCTGAAAACCGGGAACTTTTTCCCTATATGACGGTTTTGGAAAACCTGAAACTGGGCGCCTATACCAAAAATGCCCGGCCTCATGAAAAACAAAATCTGGAGCGGGTATTCGCTCTTTTCCCCCGGTTGGTGGAACGCCGGAAACAGTTTGCCTCAACTATGAGCGGCGGCGAGGCCCGCATGCTGGCTGTAGCCAGGGGGTTGATGTCCAACCCGGATTTTTTGTGTATCGATGAGCCCTCTTTAGGTCTTCAACCCAGCTTGCGACATGAGATTTTTTCCACCATTAAGCAGATCAACGAACAGGGAAAAACCGTCCTGCTGGTTGAACAGAATATTCCTCAAATAGCGCAACTGGCTGACAGAATCTATGTCATGGAAGAGGGGCAAATCTCTTTTGAAGGCAATAAAGACGAAGCTCTCAATAATGAGCATTTGAAGGAGATTTTTTTGGGAATGTAATAAAGGTTTAAACACGCATGTTTAGCGAAGATACCATCCTATTATTCTATGAAATCACCGACGTCATTATCGCCGGGCTATCCACCGGTTCCGTATATGCACTGATGGCCGTGGGCATGACCCTGGTCTACGGTGTGACCAAGGCTTTTAATTTCGCCTATGGGGATTTTTTTAACATGGGCGG
>JBAVYC010000640.1:0-3215 GCA_049698595.1 Desulfobacterales bacterium
GATAAGTCTGCAGTCCAGTGCGGAGTCAATGCAAGGCGCTGCGCTGGCAGTTCAATTTATCAAAGCCGCTTTTGGGATTCCGACCCATACCTATGGAACTGGCTCCGACTCTCCTATAATGGACGGCCAGTGCATGAGCGAGGGTGCTTTGCGCAGCATGCTGATCGGCCTGTCAGGGGCCGATATCCTTGGCGGCGCCGGACAATTTGAAGTGGCGACAACCATAAGTCCGGTTCAGCTTGCCATAGATAATGAAGTTTTTGGCATGGTCAGACGCATGCTTGCAAATATAACTTTTGACGATGAGAGCCTGGCCTGGACCGATCTTTTAACGGCCGAACCGGGCGGCAATTTTCTGACCGGTGACCATACCCTGCGACATTGCCGTGATGGGTTGATGCCGACAAATTTTACCCGGATGACCAGAGAAGATTGGAATAAACAAGGGCCGGGTGACCTGGTCGCCCGCGCCGCCCAATACTGTAAGGATCTCCTGGAAAAAGTTACACCTGCGAATCTGCCCGCGCAGGTGACCCGGGAAATGGACGCAATCGTCGAACGGGCGGACAAGCAGCTGGGGTGAGAATTGAATATTTTAGATTGAAGATTGAAGATTTAAGGAAGCGGGGTATCCATATTGCTGCCTGCACCTAATAGTAGTTGGGTTAAGCGCGACGTAGACATAATTTTGTTCCGTGAATTTGGTTTCCCCGCTTACGCTTCGCTTCAGACGGGATCATAGACAGGTGTCAGGTTTCAGGTGTCAGGAAAGGCAGGCGCAATGGTTTACCCTGAGAAGGGACACTAAAAACCTTACCCTCAAAAAGAGGAATGAAAATAGGATAAAAGCTAAGGGCCCTGTTATGAGTATTTTCACCAGACCAGGGTCAGGCTATACAAACCGGAGAGTCATGAAAATCGAATCAATCGTTGATCTGGCAAAGCGCCATATGGAGCTATGGATTATCAAAGGTGAGTACGAACCCGGTCAAAAACTCAAAGAAGAAGAAATTGCCATGCGGCTGGGTATCAGCCGTCCACCTATTCGAGAGGCTTTTAAAGCCCTCGAGACCGAAGGTCTGGTCGTGCGCAAGCCCCGCCGGGGGGTTTTTGTCAGCGAGATGACCACGAAAGATGTCTGGGAGGCGTATACCCTGAAAGCGGCTCTCTATGAAATGGCAACCGAGCTTGCCATGGATACGATTTCTGCAAATCAGATCAGTGAGCTGGATGCGGTTGTGGGGCAGATGGAGGACTGCGCAAAAATGAAGCCGGTCGATCTGCTGCAATATCAGGAATATCACCATGGCTTTCACGATAAAATCATGGATATTTCCGGCCACGACCGTTTGAAAAAAATTTCCGTTAGCATCCACAACCAGATCGGCCGGTTCAGCTACAAGTCGCTGCAGAATGAGTCTCATCTGCAGTCCTCGGTTCGGTACCATCGCCAAATTATCAAGGCGATTGAAGCAAGGGACAAAACCCTGGCCTGTCGCCTGATGAAGGAACACGTTCTCGAAGCGCTGGATGTTCTGCTATCGATGCCGGGCTTGCAGGAAGAAAATGCTGACGACAAGCGGCCGGCGGCGACTGTTATGGGTTCAAGGGTTCAGGGTTCAGGAGTCCAGAGGTTTAGGGATTTAGAGGTTTTGGATTAATCGGAATCGCGGACTCGAAAGTTATGATGGATACACTAATGAGGATAGAAAGATTTGAAGTTATTGAGGCATGGCAATTGGGCCGTGAGCTAACTCACAGGGACTACCTAAGAAAGGCAACCCTGAACGGTGAACCCTGAACCTGGGAACCTTTATTATCTGATTACACAAGGAGAAAAAGATGGCATTATTAACTGAAGTACAAAAGCATTACGGAAAATTGAAGTTTTACATCAACGGTAGTTGGGTGGCCTCGGAATCCGATCTCGTTTATGAGGACGTCAACCCCGCTACGGGTGAGGTGATCGCAGAGTTCCCGTCAGCAACCGACAGTGAAATCGAAGCGGCAATTGACGCCGCCCAGGGAGCTGTTGCCAAATGGCGTGAGGTGCCTTTAAGGGATAAGGCCCGTTATTTATTCGATCTCAGAGGAAAATTTGAAGAGCATTTCGAGCGGCTGTGTCGGGTCCTGGTGCAGGATCATGGCAGAACCATCGGAGAAGCTCGGGGAACCCTCCGCCGGTGCATTGAAAATATCGAGTCTGCCTGTTCCGCCCTGCTGCTGCTGACCAAGGGCGAGTGTGTTACGGATCTGGCAAAAGGCCTGGATCAGGCTTTATATTGGGAGCCCAGGGGTGTGTTTCTGATTATAACGCCCAATAATATTCCCATGCACGCCTGGTCGTCTTACGTACCGTATGCACTTGCGAGCGGATGCCCGGTGGTGGTTAGCCCCAGCAAAAATGACCCCGTGTGTCTGGATGCGATCTTCAAAGTAACCGCAGAAATCGATGGGTTCCCCCCCGGCCTGGTCAATCTTGTTTACGGCGGCAGCAATGTCAATCAGAAAATTTTGTCGCATCCGGTGGTCAAAGGTGTGGGATTTATCGGTTCGACGGCGGTGGGAAAAGAGCTCTTTGCCCTTGCCGGGAAACTGGGAAAAGAAGCATCCATTAACGGCAACGGTAAAAATCATGTTGTTATCATGCCGGATAGCAATGTGGATGCGGTGGTCAACGGATTGTTGCGCGGATGCTACGGTATGGCTGGTCAACGTTGCCTGGGTACGGACAATCTGCTTTTAATCGGAAATGCTTATGAGTCCGTTAAGGAAAAATTAATCGAGGCTTCAAAGGCCATGAAGCTGGGGTACGGTCTGGATGAGGCTACCGAACTCGGTCCCATGGTTTCGGATAAAGGCAGACAGAAAGTTATCGAATTTATCGAAAAAGGTGTCGGCGAAGGCGCAACGATTGTGCTCGATGGCCGCAAGGTAAACGTTGAAGGCGGAGAAAAGGGGTTTTTTCTGGCACCGACCATTTTAGACGACGTCAATCCGGATATGCACATTGGCCGGGTGGAAGCCTTTGGCCCGGTGATAAATCTGATGCGTACCCGTGATCTCGATGAGGCCCTTGACTGGATCAACAACAAAGACGACTATGGTCATTCCGCCTGCATATTTACCCGGGATGGCGGCGTTGCCCGCCGGTTTATGAAAGAGGCGGATGTCGGCAACATCGGCATCAATGTCCCGGTGCCCCAGCCTTTTGC
>JBAVYC010000641.1:0-4848 GCA_049698595.1 Desulfobacterales bacterium
CATCACTTTGAAGGCGGCGCCTGCGGGAGCCTTGGTTTCTATAGGATTAAAGCGGCTCAGAGTGTCGTATAACCTTTTGGCGATTTTGCAAGGCCTGAATGCATTTATAGACGCTGCCGCCGTCGAGCTCGAGTCCGCTATCCTGGAACTGGATCTGTCACGGGAGGGAGGCGGCCCGCCGACCCCGCCGGAGGCGGATGCGATGGGGCCGATTTTTTTACCGGAGCTGCTTCCCCGAATTCGAATTGACGACACATCCGTAATTTTGCGGGGATCGGATTATGAGACGGCATTTAAAGGAATTACACTGGAAACCCACCCCCGTCGCCAGATGACCGGCATTATCAGGCTTCGCGTATCGGAATGGAGCTGGACCCATCCGGCTTTTCAGGCCGGCCACACACCGGTTTCGGCCGACATCGAGTATTCCGCAGAAAAAATCACTGTCAAACGGTTGATGCTGGGCGGATTTCAACTGGCGGAGTTTGTGCAGATCGGATTGAAAACCTTACCGGATAACATGCCCTTCGAGGCAAAACTTCATCTGGCCGGCGGTCAGTTAGCGCTAGATGGCAAGCTTGGTCCAAACAATCTGTTTGGACGATTCAAGGCGGATCATCTCGAATTGGCGCAAATTAGCTCCATTTTTCAACCCAAGCTTGAACTCCAGGGAACGATTTCGATGAAGGCAGATATCACCCTGCCCCTGGAACAGCCGACGGATCTTGTCACTGATCTGGATCTCCAATTGCAGCGGGGAAACATCTACGGGCTTGCGGCCGACGAGCTGCATTTGCAGGCTGCAGCAAGAGACGGCAAGATCCGCCTGGATCAACTCGATCTTCGCACCGGTGGAAATCTTATTGAATTACGAGATGTCAGCGCCTCTTCGCATTCCGTTTTCGGAGGCGACGTCGAGGGCATTTTACAAACCCTGGCGGGCGGGTTCTCCTTTGACTGTCGGGATGTTCCCGCCTTCTTTGCTCTTGCGGGGGTGGATCTTTCGGCTGAGATCGATGCGATACCGGAGCACAGACTGATGCTTGACGGGGAGATCGGCAGCGGTGACATCATTATTGCCGGCGGCAGTCTGACCACGGGCAGCGGGCACATTCGTCTGGAACCATCGCGCATCGGGCTGCCGTCAATGAGCCGCCCCATCAAAGATACCGCGATCCAGGCCGCCCTGGATATCGACTTACCGGATTTGGCACGGATCGGCCGTCTGTTTAAGCTTCCCCAACTGGGCGGCGCCGTGCAGGGCCATGCAACGGTGACCGGAACGTTCGGTGCCCCGGATGGGACGGCAAACATAAGCGCTACAGGGGTTTCGTTTAAGGATGTGACCTACGGCGATCTGACGTTGAAAGCAAGCGCCGACGCTCAGGCGGCGACCATAGAGTCGCTAACGTTGCTGCGGGGCAAGGACCGTCTCACCGGCCTGGGCAGATTTCATTTTGTCAACCAGGAGTTTGAGGATGTTAAACTCGAATTTCGACTGTCCGATCTGGCTTTCTATGCCGCAGCATTCTGGCCTGAAAATGGGAGCCAGACTCGCGGAAAGCCTCGAATCGGCGGCAGCCTGGCCGGCAAGGTCTCCTTGGAAGGTCCGCTAGCGATGCCCGGCGGCACCGCCGATATCAAAGCCCAGCAACTCAGCTTTGAGGAAACCAAATTCGGAAATGCCGTCATTCGGCTGCGCTCAAGCGATCAAAAAATCACCGTCGAGACTTTGGAACTCCGTCAGGCAAAGGACCGGGTTGACTTGCAGGGATCCTTTGACCTCAAATCTCAGATTTTTGATAAGGTTAAGTTGGATATTGCGATTGCCGATATCGCCGCATACTCAAAAAATTTGTTGCCCGAAACCCAACCGCTAACCGCCGGCGTCCAGGCAAGTCTCAGGGTATCCGGCCCTCTCCAGGAACCGGCGGCGCAGGCCGATATTGCACTCAAAGGGGTGCAGCTCAATGATGTCCACATTAGCAGCGCGATCTTCAAGTTGCGCAGCTCCGGGCGACAGATCCATATTGATCTGGCCCAGGTAAATGCTCCCTTGGGCGAAGCCAAACTGGCCGGACATCTGCTGCGCGGACCGGGCGATGCGGTTTTCGATCTGGAACTTACCGATTTGACCCTTTCCGGGCAGAAAGCTTTACTGGCACTCAAAAAACCGGCGCATATTCATTTTAGCCGCACGGGTGACGTTTCTTTAAAAGATATATCCCTGGGCGGCCCCAACGGCGACATTCGCCTGAAAGGGTCTTTGGCTGGGCAAAAAAAGGTTGATTTTGATCTCAGCATCTCCGACTTCAACAGCCGCGGCTGGCTCGAATCCCTTGCCACCGACCGGGCACGTTTCAGCGGACTGAATGCACGCATCCATCTTTCCGGCACCATGGACAACCCTTCTTTAAGCGTCGTCGGTGACCTGGCAAAACTTGACAGCCCTAAAGACCGGCTTTCCCTGTCCGGCCGGTTCGATCTTTCCTATACAACCGCCGGGGTACTTATTAGACAGTTCCAATGGCAGGGCGGGCCGGGACAGCGAATTGCTGTCACCGGCACCATTCCCGTAAACCTTTTGGAAAAGCCGCTTCTGAGGCCGGGTCCACTGTCCGTTGAGGCCCGAATAGACATCCCCGATCTGGCTGCATTCGACTGGCTTTTCCCTGACTACATCCCTTCGGATGGAGACCTTCACGGCAAGCTGCAGATAGCAGGCTCCTGGAAAGCGCCGTCCGGATCTTTTAATTTCAGGAGCCGGGGCTTAAACGACCCCCCGCACCTGAAATCCATGCCGCCCGGTCCCATTGACATCGATGGAAACATTCAGCTAGTTGGCAAAAAACTTGTGGTGGAATCGATTCAAATCGACTCCCCCAGATTGACGTTTAGCAGCCGGGGTGAATGGACCGGTATGCCGGCTTTGACCGAACTTCTCCAGGGAGAAGCCGGAAAGCCGTCAGGCAATGTTGACATGACAGGTAAACTCAATGTCGAGGATTTAAGCTGGCTGGCGGTGGAAAACCCAGGTCTACGGCGCGCTTCCGGCCGGCTTGAGGCGGATGTGACCATGAAAGGTCCGATATCAGACCCCGCGATCGATGCCGTCCTTCGTCTGACCGATGGCGAATTGCGGCCGGATATGAATGTGCCTTCCCTGCAGGCGTTGAACCTGAATGCCGTTGTTACCCCGACCGGCGCACGGCTGCAGACGTTTACGGGAGAATTGGGCGGCGCCCCTTTTCAGATCTCGGGGTCCGTGATGCGAAACAACGACAGCGGCGCCGATGCCGATTTGCGTCTACAGGGCGAAAATCTCCTTTTTTACCGCAGTGAGGGCCTGAAGCTGCGTGCTGATACGGACCTTACGATCAAAGGACCTGTGAAGCGTTTGGAAGTCGCGGGTGAGGTGGCGATCACCGACGGCCGTCTGGTAAAATACTTCGACCTTCTCGGCACCCTGAAAGGATCCTCAAAACCCAAAACAGACATGGGCTTACAGCTTTTTTCCATCGAGCAGGCGCCTCTCAGCGATATGGTTTTTGATGTACGACTTACCTCAAAAAAGCCCTTCATGATTCGCAACAATCTGGTTAGAGGCGCTGTTCGGCCGGAACTCAAGCTGATCGGTACCGGCAAAATTCCGGTTCTTGCCGGCAAGATATATGTCGAGCCCACCCGGATCAGCCTGCCCGCCGGCAGTCTTTTATTCGAGTCCGGAGTTGTTCGCTTCGATCCCAACCGTCCGGATCGTCCCACCCTGGACCTGGTCGGCACATCGAAGATGCTTGGATACGATATCACCATGCTGGTGGAAGGGCCCTACGACGAGCCGGTTGTGACCTTGTCTTCGGTACCGCCGCTGTCCAATGATGAACTGCTTCTGCTGCTCATCGCCGGCCAGCAACCCAGTTCAACGAACGACACCCAGGCCTCCCAGCAGAGCATGAATGTGGCCGTCTTTCTGGGCCGGGATCTGATTGCCCGCTGGTTCGGCAGCGACTCGGTGGAAGCCAGCGAATCCATTATGGACCGCTTTGAGATCGGGATCGGCAGGGCTGTGACCCGGTCCGGTGAGGAAACCGTCGAAGCCCAATTCCGGCTTGCGGACGGCGTTCTGCGCGATGGAGACAAACTCTATCTTACCGGTGAAAAAGATATATTTGATTTTTACAATGCGGGATTAAAAATTGTCTTCCGGTTTAAATAACAAAATTTCACACTGCGGCAAAACGCCTTGGTTATGGTGGCCCATCTGGGTGATGCTGGTGGTCCCGGCGGGCATTATTTTTTTTGAGCACCCCGCTGCGGCCAACGAAATCAAATCGGCGGAAGCTAAGCTGAAACCCTATAAAATAGTTTTCCAGGGAAATCAGGCTCTAACCGAGATGGCTTTACGCCAGGCGGCGGTGGATGAGTTGACAGCCTTTGAAAAGCAGGGGCAACGGCAGTCGGATGTGGATGATGCCGCCTTTCAGATGGAGCTTGCCTACCGCAAGGCCGGCCATGCTTTTGCAACCGTAGACTATCAAATCGAGCCGGTTGCGGGGGAACTCGTGGTCACGTTTACGGTGAATGAAGGTCCGCGTGTCATCCTTCAAAAAATCGATATTAGCGGCAATGCGGCCATCGCCACACAGACCCTGTTGCCATTTTTCGAGGAAGACAAGTCAGGTCTTTTCGGCCAGGGCCAACTCCTTTTCATCAAGTCCAACATTGAGTCGGCCTTATCCCAGATTCGGAATTTTTATATCTCCCAGGGCTATCGTGATGTGGTAGTTGGTAATGCCCAATATTCTTTTAGCGAGGACCGCACCCAAGCGACCGTCACGGTCTCTATCG
>JBAVYC010000642.1:0-4648 GCA_049698595.1 Desulfobacterales bacterium
TCTCTTTTGCCAGCACATCGATCGCCGGGACCCTGTTCACGTCGGTTGCCGTGGTGATCACCGGATCAGCCCCGATTATGTTCGCAACTTTTTGGGTCAGAGCATTGGCACCACCCAGATGGCCGGATAAAAGACTGATGGCGTGATTGGCCTGATCATCCACCACCACGACGGCCGGATCTTCAACTTTATTATTTATCAGCGGGGCAATGACACGCACAACAATACCGGTGCTCATGATAAAAATATGGCCGCTGTAGCGCTTAAATTTTTGATTCAAAGCCTCGGACAGGTTCTCAAACCTTAAATGCCCTATTTGTGTCGGCGCAATTTTACGTGAAATGTACACGTCCGATTCCGTCAAATCACGCGACAGCATCTCGGCCAGTTTAGTGCCGTTGGGTGTAATCACCCAGATGGCAATTTTGTCTTTATTAGTGCGAACCATTTATCGTAATTATTTATTGGATAATATGAATAACCTCATTCATTAAAAAAGATAGTTCGCTTCCCTCACAATTGAAGAAGTTCCGATATATTTAATTACGCCATCACGACTTGGCCATCATCACCTGGTACTCAAGCTCGACACCCATGTTTGAAGTCCTTGTCGTACAGCTTTGATTTGTGTTTTAAATTATCAGGGTCGACTTCCAGAACTTTACCAACTATAATCAGGGCATGTTTGGTAATTTTTTCTGCTTCAACCCGCGCTGCAAGTTTTTCTAGCGTCGTCACGATGACTTTTTCCTCCGGTTGGCTTGCCCGATAAACCACCGCACAGGTTGCATTCTTGCCGTAGGCGGCAGCCAGAATGCCGGCAACTTCATCTACCATGGACATGCTGAGATAAATGGCCATGGACGCCTGGTGGCTGGCCAGGTCCGCCAGGTTTTCTTTTTCCGGTACCGGTGTCCGGCCGGCCATGCGGGTCAGGATCAGCGTCTGGGATACTTCGGGCAGCGTATATTCAAGGCCGATCGCAGCCGCAGCCGCAAAAGCGGCGGTTACCCCCGGTATGACTTTATAGGGAATCCCGCGTTTTTGAAGTTCAACCATCTGTTCAAATATGGCGCCATACAGACTCGGGTCGCCGGTGTGCAGCCGGACCACCCGCTTACCTTCCGAATGAGCGCTTTGCATACCCGCAACGATTTTTTGGAGGTCCATGGAGGCACTGCTTAACGCCGTCGTACCGGGACGGGTCCATTGCAGCAACCCTTCCGGTACAAGTGATCCCGCATAAATCACCACATCGGCCGCCTTGAGTGCTCTTTGGCCTTTGACAGTGATAAGTTCCGGGTCTCCGGGACCGGCACCGACGAACAGTACCGGGTTGTTGACGTCGGAATTATCGGATGTTTCATTAGTTGTTGATTGCTTTGACATAATTTACAGTTTCTTAGTGTAATTAGTTAACTTTTATTGTTATCCACTCAAAATCATAACGGATACATGCGTTAAGAAAAGCTATAGATAAATGAGGTTAGATTTTGTGCTAACACCAAATAATAGTATGATTTGGTCTTGCAATACCGTATCAGAAACGCGAATCCCGTCGCCCGTAAATTTTCTTTCCGGCTTCCTATCTTTCACGTCGCTCACTTCCGCCTTCATTCAATTCCGACTTCCGGTCGTTTCCCACGTCACTCAATTCCGCCGTCATTCAATAACTACTTCCGCATTCCGACTTCCCACTTCACTCAATTCCCCTTTCCGCATTCCGCATTCTGAATTCCGAATTCACTTTTTTCCCCTTCCGCATTCCGACTTCCGCATTCCACTCACGATCCATACCGGATTCTGCGCTTCGAGTCTGTCTCCCCAGGGCATAGGCTGACTTCGGCTGATCTGAACCTGCACCATGCTGGTTTTAAAATCGAGTGTCCGTAAAGCTTCTGTCGCGGTCTGCAGATTTCGCATCAGGACGGTATTGACAACCACCAGACCGTCGGGTTTGAGAAAGGTCACCGCAGAATTGATAATGTTTTCCAGTTCCCGGCCGCCGCCACCGATAAAAATCCGATCAGGTCTGGGTAGCCCTTCCAGGCCTTCAGGCAGCACAGCAGGCAGGATTTCTAAATTTTTCACCCCAAACCGGCGTTTGTTGATTTCAATCTGTTCGATTCTTTGCGGGTTTTTTTCAAGGGCAAAGACCCGGCCCGATGGAACCAGCTGGGAAGCTTCTATCGAAATCGAACCGCTGCCGGCGCCCAGGTCCCACAAAACGTGGTCTTTCAAAAGCCGCAGCTTTGATAAGGTGATGGCCCGAATCTCTGATTTTGTGATCAATCCCTGCTGGTGATGGTAATAATTATCCGGCAATCCCAGATGAAGCGCTTTCATCCCTTTCAGATCTTCAGCACCCCTTTTCAAAATTGCCAGATTGGGTTCTGAAAACAGCATACCGGCAGCGCGATCCAGACTGTACCAGTCGAAACGTTCTGCGGCAGTCCCCAAAGACTCGAGCACGCAGATTTTGAAATTTAGAAAATCTTCTTCGATAAGACGTTGTGCAAGCCGGGCCGGGTTGTTCTTCGGATCGGTGAATACGGCCACTATATTTTCTTTTTCCAGGGCTTTAAATAAGATGCTTTCATTATTTCTGCCGTGTAAACTGATCACCCGGACATTGCTCCAGGGTTCTTTTATACGGGCAAAGGCTGCGGCCACCGATGAAATATTGGGATAAATAACCACATTATCGGCCCCTAAGGCTTTTACCAGACGGGCACCGATACCGAAAAAAAGAGGATCGCCGGATGCCAGAACCACGATGGATCGAGAGGCCATATGGTTTTTGACGAAATCGATGACACCCTTAACATTTTTGTCAATCGTTTTTTTTTGGGCGCTGGATTGCTCAAAATAGTCCAGCAACCGCTTCCCGCCGATCAGAATATCCGCTGCTTCGATAACTTTAAGATGTTCGGCGGTCAGATCCTGCGGGGTCAGGCCCATCCCGATGATTGTCACGGTTTTCATAAGAAAACGAACCCTTTATTGATTTTCCGAGTCAAAGACCACCTTCCCGTCGTAATCAAAAATGATGCTTCGAATTTCAGTTTTAAGCCCTGCAAACCGTTTAGCAGACTTCACGATGAGCTGCCCGACATGCGAGATGACTTCCGGATGATGTTCATGAAGAATTTCAAAGGCATGTCGTGCCGTGTTGGCAGTTGAAACTGCTTGCGATAATTCTGAATTTTTCGTTATCTCCAATGTCCATCCGGAGAGCCTGTCCAAGGTCAGGCTGGACTTGGCCGCATGGGTATGGGGCACCCCCTGGGCCATCTTCACAGCTTTACCGAAAAATACCGCCAGGGTGATGTGGCCAAAGCCTCTTTTCGCGGCGGCCGCCAAGGACAGCTGAAAAAAATCACCGATTTGGATGAAGGCTTCGGGCGCCATTCGACCCCAGCAATCCTGAGCAAACCGCTCACTGCGGCGTCCGGTGGTCAATACCACCCGGTTTAGCCCGCAAGCCCGTGCGACGGACAAGGCCGACTCGATCGTGGCGATAAAGGCATCGTGAGACATGGGGCGGACAACACCGGTGGTTCCCAGAATGGAAATACCGCCTAAAATACCAAGCCTGGCGTTCAAGGTATTTTTAGCCAGCTTTTTGCCCCGGGGTACGAAAATCTCGGTGCACACCGTATGGTTCAATCTGTGTTTTTTCAACACCTCCGCGATGGCTTGGGTAATCATTTTTCTGGGGCCGGGATTAATGGCCGGCTGTCCCGGTTCGACTTCCAGACCCGGTTTGGTGACACGGCCGACGCCTTCACCGCCACTGATGATAATTTCCGGTCTTATATCCATTCCGCATCGCTGATCTGATTCCATCAGTAAGACTCTGGCGCCGATTTCCGCTTTGTGAGTCACGTCCGGATCGTCACCGGCATCTTTGATCACACTGCAGATGGCTTCGTCCCGCTTCATGAGGCTGCACATATGAATGGCAATGGTAATGTCATCGCCGGTCAGCAGTCGAATCCGAACCCTGGAAGGCCTTTTGCCTTCCAGAATCAGACGCAGCGCCCCTTTGGTGGCCGCCGCTGCTGCGGTTCCGGTCGTAAATCCCGTGCGAAGTTTTTTTGCCATTTATCCAATATAAAAATAAAGCAGGCCCACAACCATAAGGCTGGTTATCCGAAATCCCTGTCCCAGCAGCAAAATTTGCGAGCCCATTTTGGGAGAAAAAATACCGATATAGCGTGGCAACTGGTGTCGTAAGGCCCGCACCGGAAATGCCAGGATATTTCCGATCAACAAAGCGATGACGGTTTGTTTGATAGTCAGAACGCCTGCTTCAAGTAATGCGCCGGCAGCCGCAAAACCCGATGTGAATTCAGCCGCGAAACTGAGAATAATCACCGACAAAGATTCCATGGGCATAAAAGTTGTAACCACAAAATCCGACAGGGTTTCACGCAACATCTGAAACATGCCCATAACGTTAAGGCTATATACTGAAATATATATCGGAACGACATATACGGCAATTCCGGCAAGTCGACGGGGTAGGCGTGATTTAATCCGTTGCCATACGTCTTTAAAATTCTTTTCTTTGTTGGGTAATTCTCCCGTTTTTGCATTTCCGTCCTCAATGGCAGCCGGTGAAAGTCCAAAATGACCGTAAACC
>JBAVYC010000643.1:0-3717 GCA_049698595.1 Desulfobacterales bacterium
GGTGTTTAAAACATTTTAAAATGGCTATTTCGTATTTGTTTCGAATTGCGATAGCAGATTCTTGATCCCCATTATTTTGACTGATATTTATTTTTGCGATAAGTTGAAATATATCTCGGCTAAGGCAATTGACACCTGCTCGCAAAGATTTATTTTAACTCAAATTTATTTTATCCAATATATCCAATTTTTTGTTGAAATTGAAATCAACTGTGTTAAAAAGGTGACCATTCTTTCAGAGAATTAGGCCGTCGACAAGGACGTGCGAATTTTGATAGAAAATTAACCAGAATTGAACGCAAGGAGGGCATTATGGCCGGAAAAGGAATTTCAGTTAAGTTTCAACCCAAAAAAGGAACGGAAGCAGCATTTTTTGCAGAGCAGGATCAAAAAAGACTTAGAGCGCTCAGGAAAAAAGTATCGGAAGAAGCCACCAAAAAATATACCGAAGAGCATAAGTACCATTGTTTTCGGTGTGGTACGCAAAGCTTGGCTGAAATCGACGAAGGTAAGGTCAAAATCGACATATGTGTCAATGAAAATTGCGGTGCTCTTCATTTGGATCCGGGGGAGCTAAAGGAAATTATCAAAGATCAAGGTTCGCTCTCAGCCGCCAAAAATGCCTTTTTATCGGTGTTTAAAAAATAGAATGATGGAAGGTAAGATAAAGCTTTAGCAAACGTTCACAGGTTTGGGGCTCCGCCCTTCGGGCTTCGAGCCCAAGCGCAGGGCTCAACGTTCAGGGTTAAGGACAAGGAAGGCATTAAAGACCCGAAGTCCTTGTTAAAAATGCTCATTTTTACAAATGCCACTTATTGCTTTCCGTCTTTCCTGTCCATTGGGATTTTTAACGGATCAACGGAAAGCAAAAAAAAATTACCCTCAGCGTCCTGGTTTGCGTCTGCGGTGAACTATTCTCAATTTCAGAATTCAAACTTTTTGGCTCGAAATGCCTCCAGATATTTCCCGCAATATTCATCTTTGCCGACCAGCGCCTCAGCGGCAATGATGTTGGCCATCATTTTTTGATCCAGGGGATTTACGATGGCACCGTCCAGTCCTTTGGCTATTGCCATAACCATAAAGGTCTGATTTAAAAACTTTCTTTCCGGCAATCCAAAAGAAATATTCGACAACCCGCACATGGTATGAATACCTTTAAAGGTGGTCATGATAATTTCAATGGTTTTTAAGAATTCAGTGCCGAAATCGCTGTTTGTGGCAACGGGCTGCACCAGGGGATCCACATAGATATTTTCAACGGGTACATTTTTCTGCAAAAGACTGTTGATCAATTTGTCGGCAATCGCCATGCGGTCATCTGCGGTTTCCGGCATCCCGGCATCACTCATACAAAGGGCCACGACTTTAAAATCCGTACCGGCCACGATTGGGAGCAGCGCATCATAGCGTTCTTTTTCCAGAGAGATCGAATTGATCAGGGGCGTCCCTTTGTGTACGGCCAGGGCCGTTTCGATGGCCCGCGGATCCGGACTGTCAATGCTGCAAGGTTTATCGGCAGCCGTCTGAACGGTTTCGACCAGCCATTTCAGGTAATCGGCCTCCTTGCCGACAAACACACCGGCGTTCACATCGATGTAATCGGCGCCGTTCTCGGCCTGGTCCAGGGCCAGCTTTTTAATTGCATCGACATCATTATTCTCAATGGCGGCTCCGACACTCTTTCTGCTGGCATTAATCAGTTCTCCTACGATGATCATAATTTCCTCCGTTAATCAGATGTATAGCAATTTCTACAGTTTATTGGGATCTTGGTATTTATTGCAGCCATTATGAGCTTTGTGCGCTTTTTCAACCCGGAACGTTGAACCCCTGGCCCGAACCTGGATCATATACGGATTCCATTGATCTAACGGTCGCATCGGTTTGATGGCACTCCAAACGCATTCAACAGCAGTCGCACCAGGGCAGGCCTGAACCGCGCAACCTAGCTATATCTATCATTTTGAATCAATTTTTCATAGAGTCTTTGTTGACGTTTAATTGTTTGGCGGTAAATTGCATGTCGCTCCTCATCCGGGTAATAGATCCGTTCAATAGAAACCGGGATATCTTTCAAATCTGTAACGACCCCCAAAGATTCAAAGGCGAGTAAGGCCGCCCCCCGGGCAGATACCTCCCGGATGGCGGGTACCTCAGATGCCCGACCCAGTACATCCGTGATGATTTGCAACCAGGCCGGGGAATTGTGAAGGGCACCGCCACCGGCCACAATTCGAAGATCGTCCGGTAAAAGCTGCGCCAGCATTTCAAACACCAGGGCAATCCGGCAGGCCACCGCTTCCATACCGGCCTGCAGGATTTCAAGCGCTGTGGTTGCCTGGGAAATGCCATGAATGGTGGCCCTGGCATGACCTTGCCAGCCGGGGCTGCGTTCACCGGTCAAAAATGGCAGCACCGTCAGCCCATGCCCATCGGGGGACAGAGAATCAAGCTGGGCCTCAAATTCGGCCGAATCTGCCAGCTGGAAGGTGTTTTTCATCCACGCAAAAAGACTGCCGCCTTCACTCAAGGCACCACCCGCTAAAGATCTGCGGCCATCTATGCGGTAACACCACAAGCCGTCCGGCACATGGGGGATTGGCTTTTCGACAACCGCGCGGATAGCAGTGGTCGAACCCATGGTCAACGCCACCCGGGAGGGCGTGATGCAGCCACTTCCGATATTGGCAGCCGCACCATCCCCGATTGCCGGTAGCCACGGTAAATTCTTCAACACCGGCCAGCGGGAAGCGAATTTTCGGCAAAGTCCATGTTTCGGGGCGTTGATATCCACCAGCGGTGAAAGCCGGGCAACCCGAAGTGCGAGTTTGTTAAGCAGTGGTTCATCCCAGATAAGCTGATGCCGATCGAGCAGGCCGCTCCAGGAAGCCACCGAATAACTGACGCAGGTTTCGCCGAATAACACCATCTCCATATACTCGCCGATGGAAAGCCACCGGTCGACCCGGCGAAATACATCGGGTCGACTGGTTGCCAGCCAGCGAAAGCGGGCCGGCAGATAACTGGTGTGAATATGGCAACCGGTACGGTCGTGGACTTCGCTCTCGTCGACTTCAGTGCGCAGCCGGGCCGCTTCTTTTTCAGCACGGCCGTCGGCATAAGTAAAAACCGGTGTCAGCGGTTTTGCTTTTCGATCGACGCCCATAATGTTGCCGACAAAGGTGCAGACGGCAACTCCGGCCATCTTCGGCGCCAACCAGCCGGCTTTGGCAAGCACAGCGTCGATACCCCGCCAGACAATGTCCAGCAACTCATCCGCCGCCACCTCCGAAGCCCCATACCGTGATGTCCGTAGTGTCACCGCGCAGCGATACTGGTTGTCTTCAACCGCCCGTCCCTTGGTGTCAAAAAGCAGTACTTTCACGGCAGAAGACCCGATATCAATGGATAGGATTAAGGGGCCTTCAACCAAATGAGGCGGTATGTCAGTTGACTGTAGTTCCATTTGCGAGTTACGGGTTACGAGTTGTGCGTTGCGGGTGTATATGGTTGATTAGTTGACAGGGTTGAATAAGTTGATTGAGTAAAAATAAAACCTGATATCTGTCTTCCAATCTTTCCCTCCGGGGCGCAGGCCCCTTATGGCCCCTACGGGCCGGAGGCCGACTTCAATCTTCTGTCCTCTGCCATCTGTCCTCTGTATTTTGTCATCTGTATTCTGCCCCATGCACTATGCTCTCTGCTTTATCACTC
>JBAVYC010000644.1:0-3771 GCA_049698595.1 Desulfobacterales bacterium
ATATTCCACCAAAACTTCAAATCAAAATTGGGACTGTCAACTGTAAAGCGGATCATTGAACTTCACGGCGGCCGTATAGAAATAGAAAGTGAGCCGTCTGCCTGGACACGGGTCAATATTTGCTTTCCATAGCTTGCATTTAATTTCATTAAATTATATGTTTAGGAGAACGAAGGCCAGATGGTGCATAAATTTTTGGTCGCGACTTGCGCAACAATTTGGAACAATTTCCTCACTCTCTTTCGCCTAATCGACTATCGCACGTTATTGGCTTGTTTGGTGTTGACGATTGTGCTCTGGCCATTGATTTGGGTCGGTTTTATCCGACCGACCAAGCCGGTGTTGGAAATCGCTTCAGTGGTGATTACCGGGCTAATTACCTTTAGCTTAATTTTGCGCTTTGCATTGACGCGTCATTTATTTTTGCTCTGGGGAGCAGGATTTATGGCCATCACAATGTGCCGCGAAATCCATTTCACCGGTTCCGATGAACTCCTATTGATCGGCTGGCCGATACTGTTGGGCGTTGCTTTATATCGGTATGACCTTTTTAAAAGCTATCTTATGAACCCTGTTCTGACCAATTTGCTGGCAGGCGGGATTCTTTTTTACTTTCTATCCCAAACTATTGATCAGAGGTGGTGGAAGGGTCTACCGGGCGAGAATGTGGTTTTCGTTCCCCTTGAGGAGTTAATAGAATTATTTGGGCACTGTACGGTCGGTTTAGCAATGCTCTTTAGCAAAGAAGTTCGGCAACCGGAAAACCCGACGAGCGCCGTAAAATAGACCCGTTTCATTGTCTCCCATTTCATATCATATTTTCAATCAAAATATCCCCTCTATAAATAGAAAAGTGGTGAGAAAAAGACAAAAAACCCCGCCCTCGAGTTGTTTGGAGGACAATCTGAAGCCCTCCGACTTTTGCAACCTTAGGGTGAACAGTCTTAGACCCCATGCCGGATCCAATCCGATTGCTTATTATTCATTTTCTTTTCATTGACATTTAAATTGCCCGGATCTAATTTATACACTGATTATAAACTGATTATGCACTGATTGAAGAACAGGAGGTCGCATTATGAGAGAAAATCGTATTTTGTGGTGTGTAAATATCGTATTGGTTTGCATTTTATCAGCCGCATGGAGCAGCAATGTATCCGCGAAAGAGGAAATTAAAGCGCCGCTGCTGACCGGCACGACATGGGAAAATATGTCAGAAGATCAGAAAACGGCCTACATTTGGGGCGTTGGTGATATTATTGATCTCGAACAAGAAATAATGGAAATTTACCCCGAGTTGAAACGTGAAAGTTTTGTCACAAAGGCGGTTGAAGGCATTGGAGACGTTACCATAAACGACATTGTGTCCACCGTTGACTCATTTTATAAAGAGAACCCGGATAAGGTCAACCTCTCGGTGATAAGGGTCTTGTGGGACACGATGATCAAGCCCAACATCAAAACGGGGATCGCGGGAAAACCGCTGCGCTGACAGCGCGGCTCGTTTGTGAATAAATTGTTATTAAATTCAGAAATTAATATCCATTATAGAGGTGACAAGATGAAAAAACCAATTACTATCACGATGATTCTCATCTTTATGGTTGTAGTTTCATGTGCAAACATGTCCAGTTCAGAAAAAGGTGCCTTGACCGGAGGCGGCATCGGTGTTGCGGCTGGGGCCGCAATCACAGCAATTGCGGGTGGCAACGCTGCTGTCGGAGCCGCCATCGGTGGTGCGGCAGGTGCAGTTGCCGGTGGACTTATCGGCGGGAGTACAGAAAAAAAAGAATGATATATCTTTAGAAAGTTTAAATTCAGCCATCTAAGCACTGAAAAAGGAAGTTATGACAAGTTCAGCATGTGTGCTGGCCGGCGATATTGGCGGCACCAAAGTCAATCTTGGTTTGTTTGTCCCGGGCAAGATACGACCTGTAGCTCAGGCAACCGCCACGTTTGCCAGCGGCAGCGCGAAAAGCCTGGAAACAATTATTGCGCAAGTGCTTGAGCGATACCCGGCCAAAATCAATGCAGCCTGCTTTGGCATCGCCGGACCCGTGATCAAGGGCGAATGCCGGGCCACCAACTTGCCCTGGGTGGTGTCTGAAAAAAAACTTCGCAGCCGCTTCGGCTGGAAGTGGGTACACTTGATCAATGATTTGGGGGCCACGGCCCTGGCGGTGCCATTGCTCAACCATCGGGAGATTGAGGCGCTCAACGGAGTCAGGGTGCGAAAAGGTCAAAACATCGGTCTGGTGGCCCCGGGTACCGGTCTGGGCCAGGCCCTGCTCGTTTATGCCGGGAGCCGTTATTGGCCGGTGGCTTCTGAAGGAGGGCATGCCGATTTTGCCCCATCCGATGAATCCGAGACAGGTCTGTGGTTTTTTCTTCATAAACGCTTCGGCCATGTCAGCGTGGAACGCGTTCTTTCCGGACAGGGATTGGTAAACATATACGATTGGCTGAAATCACTCGGTGATTTTGAGGAATCATCTGGGATTCAGAAGGAGATGAGCACATCGGATCCGGCTCGCGTGATTACCGATAATGCAATCGGAGGTGATGATCCCTTGTGCCGGGCTGCACTTCAGCGGTTTTGTCGTATTTTCGGATCGATGGCCGGCAATCTGGCTTTGACCGGCATGACGACCGGTGGCATGTTTTTAGGCGGCGGCATTCCTCCCAAAATTTTGCCTGTGCTGCTGGATGGGAATTTCATGGCAGCCTTCAACGGTAAAGGCCGCTTTGAGGTATTCATGCAAAATATTCCGGTGCGGGTGATTCTAAATGATAGAGCTGCTTTGCTGGGAGCTGCTTATTTGGCGCTTGGTAAATAGAATTGAGTTCTGCCCATTTCCTTTCCCTTTTTATACGGTGTCAAAAAATATTCGTTACTCAATAATCCACCCGGTCCCTCAACTCTTTACCGCATTTGAAAAATGGCAGTTTTTTAGGTTCCACTTTAACGGACTCACCGGTTCTCGGATTCCTGCCCTGGTAGGACTGATATTCCTTAACAAAAAAAGAGCAAAGTCCACGGATTTCAACCCGGTCCCCTTCTGCAAGAGCATCAGAAATTTTTCCAAAAAATAGGTCAACAATCGTGGCAGCTTCTTTCTTTGAAATCCGGCATTCATCCCGCAGCGTGTCAATAAGCTCCAGTTTATTCATCGGCTCTCCCTTTATTTATTAAGAATTATAGGACTTTGCATTTAATTGGCTAACATCAATTAATACTGTTAATAATAATTGATCTGGCAAAAATAGTCAAGAATTTCTAATAGTTCCGCAATATTCGATAAATTTTGAAAAGAAAAGCGTACAGCGTTGTTACAGCAACCCCCTGGCATTATTGGAAATACGGCGGTTTATTAACCGGAACAACTATACAAGAAAGACAGGGACTATGGGTGAGTTTCTTGGCAAAATAAGATGCTGAAGTTTTGTTAAGGGCACTTAATTCTAAACAAATTCCATCTCCGAATCATCCACATGATCATCAATTAGCAAATTAACCAGCAATAGTACAGTTCTGTTTTGATATGGATGACATTGACCGGAGATTAAAATCAGAATATCATCCCAGATTACAGTTGACGATCGCGTATTCATAATCTATTGGAATTTTGATCGAGACCGCAATTATCAATGAATTTTTTATTCATAGAAACTTACTACCTGGGCTCGCACGCCCACTTCGTTCAGGGGCTCTGTGCATACTCAGCCCACGATATCGATGTCGTGTCAATGCCGGGTGAAAACTGGCGCTGG
>JBAVYC010000645.1:0-2758 GCA_049698595.1 Desulfobacterales bacterium
TCAACCGTCACAATCCGGCATCAAGGATGACGTGCCGGGGGTTACCGAAAGTGCAACTTCAGAGGTCCCAATACAGAAAAAAACGCCGATATACAAGCAGGAATCCATAGGACTGGTTGAACTTACATTAAAATTGCTGCTAATCGCGCTGTCCTGCCTTGCCATCCTGTTTCTCCATAGAGCGAATAAAATAGCATCGAATCGCTATGATGCTTTAATACAATTCCAGGAGAAATCGACCAGCAGGGTTTGATCCTTCTCATATTGAATTCAAATCTAGCGGCAAAGATATTTACGGAAATTCGATGGATGAAAATTTTGATCGGTTCATCGGGTTTTCAAGGGTTGCTTGAAGAAAAAACGATCCACAAGCATGCCAATGAAATCCTGATACATTTAGACAGTTCGAAACTGCCCGCCGGCAACGGGCAGTTCACATACCGCTTCCATTTTTGACGATCAACGAACGCTGGACTTCCCATCTTCGGCCGGTCGCGTTTCTATCCATCTCCCATTAAAGTTAAGACATTTCGAAATTTGTCATTAACTGCCAGAGACATCTCAGCAGCCTCTGCAAGAAGCGCTGCAGCTTTTTTTTGGTCGTTTGCCTTTGCTTTTTCGGCCCAATTCCTGTAATTCAGAGCATGATCCTCATTGTGTTTGATCCAGTGATTGAGCAATTTCAACAATTTCTCATCAAATGGCATCTCACTATGAGAATCATGATCGTGATGATGGTGATGGTCGTTTGACATGCAAATTCTCCATTTTCGATTTAGAGGTTTGACTATATGTGCTCGGCTATTTACAATTGTCGATGGATATAGTCAAGTGTGAAACCGATATCTCAATGGCCCGGTTCACCGCCACCGGCAAAACCGCTATTACCTATAAAAAACCCGCAAGACGGCTTTTCCTTAACGAATTCAAAAACTTTTATGCATTTCCATTTTAATAAAAAAATCATCGTCTTCAGTGTTCTACTGGCCGGCATGGCATCGGGTGGGTTAATCGGTGCCTTTTTCGCCTTCACCCGGGACCTGCCTCAGATTCAAACCCTGGAGGCCTTCTGGCCCCAGGCGGTTACCCGCATTTATTCAGCCGATAAGCAGTTGCTGGCTGAACTGTATCTGGAAAAAAGAGACCCGCTTCCCCTCGACAGTATCCCCTCTTATATCATTGCAGCCCTGATCGCCACGGAAGACCGAAAATTCTACACCCACAGTGGTCTCGATCTCAAGGGAATTGCACGGGCCCTGATCAAAGATATCATCGCGGGTGAGTTCGTAGAGGGTGCCAGCACCATCACCCAGCAACTTGCCAAGACATTATTTCTGACTTCCCGCAAAACCATGGTTCGAAAAATCAAAGAAGCCATACTGGCATTTCAGCTGGAACGTCGTTATACCAAGGATGAAATTTTGGAGTTGTATTTAAATCAGGTATATTTCGGCAGTGGTGCTTACGGCGTACAATCGGCGGCTAAAATGTTTTTCAACAAATCTGTCGGGGAGCTAAGTCTGGCCGAATGCGCCTTGATTGCCGGCATGCCGAAGTCTCCTTCGCGCTTCTCGCCCTTGATAAACGAGGGCCTGTCATTGAAGCGCAGAAATATTGTGCTGGGACAAATGCGGACTACCGGTATTATCAGTGCAAAAGACTATAATACAGCGGTGGTGGAAAAAATTCTAATTGGAAATAAAAGCAAAAATTTAGTGCGCAGCCCTTATTTTGTAGAATATGTCAAAAAACAGCTAGAAGATGTTTTGGGAGCATCAAAACTTTATAAAGGTGGGCTCTCGATATACACCACCCTTGATTTAAAGCTTCAAAGCGCTGCGCAAAGAGCCGTGGCAGACGGTCTTCTTGCTCTGGATAAACGAATGGAAAAACAGAATATCCGGCAAGCCGTCCCCCAGGCAGCGCTGGTGGCGCAGGAGGTGAAGTCGGGCGCCATTCTTGCCATGGTGGGAGGCAGAAATTTTGATAAAAGTCCTTTCAACCGGGCAACAGCAGCAAGGAGACAGCCTGGCTCGGCTTTCAAGCCTATCCTTTATGCCTATGCCGTCGAGCAGGGGTTCGCTCAGAACAAATTGATCCTGGATGCCCCGGTTGCCTTTAAAGCAACCGGTCAAGACAATGACTGGCACCCGCAAAATTTCTCGAGAGCGTTTCTGGGAGAAATAACCTTAAGAAAGGCGTTGGCATTATCACAAAACATCCCCGCGGTACGATTAATAGAAATGCTGGGACCTAACTCGGTGGCGCATTTTGCCCATCGTCTCGGTATTGAGTCGAATTTGGAGCCTTATTTATCCCTGTCACTGGGCACATCAGGAGTCACCTTGCTCAATCTAACCACCGCCTATACCGTCTTTGCCCGGGGCGGTAAGTGGATCGAACCCTTTGGCATTATGGAAGTTGCCGACCACCGGAACCGGATAATCTGGCGAGCCAAACCTCAAAAAAAGCTGGTCATGTCACGGGAGGGCGCTGCCATCGTAACCGATATGCTTGAAGGCGTTGTCCAGGAAGGCACCGGCCGGAAAGCACGCACACTCCAGGGTCCAGTGGCCGGAAAAACAGGGACAACCAATAATTACCAGGACGCCCTTTTTGTCGGGTTTTCGCCGGCGATTGCAGCCGGAGTCTGGGTCGGCCTGGATCCGGGCGGAACATTGGGGGATCGGGAAACCGGCGCCAAAGCAGCGCTGCCCATCTGGATCCAATTTATGAAAACCGCACCGGAAACCGGATC
>JBAVYC010000646.1:0-7816 GCA_049698595.1 Desulfobacterales bacterium
CCGCCCATCTTGAGTGTTTGTTTGCCCAGCTTGCGACCGGACTTGCTGGTCAACAGGCTGCTGGCGAGTCCGCCGGCCAAACCGCCGGCGAAGCCACCGGCTGCACCGCTGCCAAGCAGCTGGCCAAGAAGTTTGTTCATATCTGCCATGGTATCACATCCTCCTTTTTGAGTGTTGGTTTGGTTTAAGTACAAATGGCGATCACCCTGGCGCATTAGCGAAAGCCGATAAACAAAGCCAGCATAACAATCGTCGGTAACAGCGCAAATTTGACGATGCCGGCCGGTGACACTTCATTGCCAAAATATTTTTTTAATATTGACAGACCTGCCGGATTCGGTGCATTGGCGATCACTGTCAGGCCGCCACCGGCAACGGCTCCGGCCACTACGGCATATTTGAGTGGGTCGGTAAAATTCGGCACCAGGGTGCTTAGAAAAGTAATGGCCGCGTTGTCGTTAAATGCCGTTAAAATAGTGGCACCCAACATGAGCGGAATTTCTGCCAGATTGCCGAGAACCGGTGCAATCCACCAGCCTTGAACACCTCCGTGAATTACCAGTCCCCCCAGGAAAAATCCAACCAGTAAAGCAGGTTTTAAATCGATCCGATTTTGAAATGGCGCTGTGACCTGGGCAAAGCCGAGAAAAAACAATAAGCCGGATATGAACAGCGCCGGGTAATGGGCATTGACAATCGTCCAGATCATAAAAAACAGATGAACCAGTGTTACCCATCCGGGCACCGGATCATCACGATTATCCCATTCCGGGTCCCGGAAAAGGGGACGTTCATTCTCCGGCATAAGACCCGGCAGTGATTTGCGCATTTCCCGCAGCCGAATCTCTTCAAATCGCTGCTCAAACGCTTCTCTTACTAGGTGCTGGTCAAGGCCCTCCCTGACGATGCTGGATAGATGCCGGTCTCTCAACCGATCTGCCAGTCGATTTTTTATTTTTTCGATCATTTCTTTGAGCCGCTGATCGATGGCCTGGGCAAATCCCAATTCCTGATCAACATCCGCTTCGATGTTGTAGAATTCAGCATCAAGCTCTCTAGTGCTTAGATATTTTTGTTGGATTTCATCTTTTAATAGCCTCAGAGTGAACTTTTCCTGCAGTTTCTGGAATTCTTTGCGGAAGATAAAAAAGTATACTATGTTGGATATGATAATCCCCAAAATCGCTTTCCAGCCGAAGTGAACGATCATATAAACCATATCCCAGTTCCAGGGAGTCGCAACCATTAACACGGGTGGTGCTGCAAAATTGGAAAGCGTGCCGCCAACAGAAATATTGACAAACAGCAACCCGATGGTGGCGTATTTAAGTTTGACACTCGGCCCTAGATCGTAAAACTTATTGGCCAACAGCAGTGCGGATATGGTCATGGCGGCCGGTTCGGTAATCAAGGAACCTAATAACGGGCCCGCGGTGAGGATGGTAAACCACCAGGCGGTCAGGGTGCCCCCCAACAGATTGGCAATTTTCCACATGATGGACTCGGTAAGTTTTAAAATCGGCCGGGTAGATGCCAGGGTCATAATCACCACCACAAATTCGGCCTCCACGAAGTTAACCTCGTAAACAATATAGTTTACGGCAGTTTGCCAGTCGTAGAAAAAAAAGACAGCCCCCATCAGGGCAATCACCCAGAGACCGAAAACAGCTTCAACTTCACCCAGAAAATGGAAGAGTTCGGCCCTGTGATGGACGGAATTTTTGTCCACCAGGCCTTTTTTGATCTTCTGTTCGTGTTCGTGCTCCCATTTATGGGCAACGGCCATAAATTTGCTGGTCAGAAAGGTATGAATGATCGCGCACAGAAAAATAAGGGTGGCGATCAAATTGAAAGGCTCCTGCTTGACGCGGTTTATCAGGATTGCAAATATACTGTCGACGTCGGTATCATCATAGCTGTCAAGGCTGCGCGGAAAAGCCTTGGCGTCATCGGCCGGCTTTTCCGCTGCCAGAACCCCTGCCCCTCCGGCGAAAGCAATGCAAACAAGGCACCAAAAAACCAATAGAGCCGGCTTCCAATATCTTTTCATCTTAGACCCCCCTTAATATTTGGTGGTGGGCAATGCGATAAAAATGCACTAAAAAAGTAGGGTGGGTGATCCGATAAGCCGCTCTTGCGCATCTGGTAGGTTGGGTTAAGCGGGATTTGGCATAATTTTTGTTTGGGTCGTCTATCTTAATGTGGCTCAACAGTCTAAGGTAGAAACAATATTAGCGAACCCAACAAGATTGGTGCAAGCTATCGGCTTAACCAAATGTACGGTTAGTCTTATAGGTCATCGAAGTGGATACCCCCTTATCTTCATATAGATGAGAAATTAATGCATCTTTTTGTTAATGCAAATAAAAAGTTCTGTTGAAAAGACGGGCAAAACCAATTAAGGAATACTTAGGTTGAGGGTTCAACGTTCCGGGTTGAAAAAAACCAGAAGACTCGTATCAAAAGAATCATGTCTTCATCTGGTTATAAATCCGTTTCACTTGATGGAGTATGCTGGGCATTTCGGATCTTGATCAATATTGTGAACAATGTCCGTCGGTTCTAACCTTTGAACCTTGAACCCGGAACCGATCAGTTAAGGCTATAACCTTTGTGACTTAGTGCCTTTTTGGCTGAACGATTACGCGAAATCAGTATCTAAGACCCTCTTGGAGGTATGATCCAATGAAGATTGGCGTCATGAACAACCCCGCAAAGCCGGTTTACGATGAGATCAAGTCCTTTGGTAAGGCCCGTTTCGACTTTGTGGACCTTACCATCGAAGGCCCCATGGCCTTTAACATCAATCCCGATAAAATGCGGCCGATTCTCGACCGCTACCACCTGTCCGTCACCGGGCATACCGACCCCTGCCTGCCATGGGCATATCCGGTCAAGGAAATCCGAATGGCGTGTCTCAAGGAATTTGAGCGCTGTGCCGGCATCTTCTCCGCGCTGGACGCGAAAATCATGAATATCCATCCCTGCTATTTTTGTCCGCCGGCCATGAAACCCGCCTTGGTTGAGCTCAATATCGAGGCCTTAAAGCCCATTGTCGCGATGGCCGCGTCCCATGGACTGACTGTTGTGCTCGAAAATTTTAAAACCCCGTTTGACCGGGTTACCACGTTTAACTCAATGCTGGCAGAAGTCCCCGGCTTAAAGGTGCACCTTGATTTCGGCCACGCCAATATGGGTGCAGACAATCATGAAGTTTTCTGCCGCCAACTGGGAAAACACATCAAGCATGTTCATTTTTCAGACAACCGGTCCACCGCAGATCACCACATGCCCCTGGGGGTCGGCAGCATCGACTGGAAAAATGCGGTAAATTCACTGAGGGCCACCGGTTATGACGACACGATTACGCTGGAGGTGTTTTGTAATGATCCCACAATGCTTTTCAAGTATCTTGATGTCAGCCGCAGGTTGGTGTTGGATCTTTGGAGTGGATAGGTAGTGCAGCGCGTGCGAATATTCCAGCAACCAATCAATTTGATCTGCAAAAAAAAATCGGCAGTCCCTGGGCGGAAAGGGCAACAAACTGCCCCCTACCCATCGCATCAAAATCTTTCTCCCGACAACAGGACCAAAATAAAAAGGCCGTTGAAAAGATTTACTCATCAACAGCCTTGCGGAATTCTCAATCAATTAAATTTATAATAAAGGTGTTCCCTTTTTTTCACAGCGTTTCGATTGTGCCGGACAGGAATCACTCCTGTCCGTGGCGCTGAATATGGATCAGGGCCGCTTGATCTAATCGCTTATAATTTTGATCTCAATCGGAGTGTTGCTACTCCCCTTCCATACTCGGCGACCACACGGAAACCGATCCGCCGTTGAGTTTGAATTCACCCCAGCCGTGTTCATTGATCGTCACCTTACCCGGATGGTTGCCCAAACAGTTGGAAAACGTCTTTCCTGCGTGGGTACTTCCCATTTCCATCCATTTGCTGCCGCCCAGACCGTTTGATAAAAGCACGGCCAAACCTGACCCGGGATGGTCGTTATCGCCTTCACGGGTCCAACCGATGATATCCGGGTGATCGAAATAATCACGCTGAAGGCCGTAAGCCAATCGGCTTCGGGCACGCATCATTGTTTTCAACTTGGGCACCGGCGCCAACGTGATATGCTGATTGCAGTCGTCGTACTCGGCACCGTAGTAATCCGGAAAAAACACGCAAGGATACCCCCCCTGCCGCAAAAGAATTAAGGCGTAGGCGAGCGGCTTGAACCACCAGTCGACCCATCTCTCGAGGGCCTGGCAGGGTTGGGTGTCATGGTTGTCCACAATGGTGACGGTCCGGTCCGGGCGTTCATTAACGAGGGTGTTGTCCAGAATCCGGCGCATGTCATAGCCGCCATTGGGCGTGCGCGAGGCCTCATGGAAATTATTTTGCAGGGCGGCATCAAACAGACACATCATGTTATCGGTTTTTGACAGATAGTATTTCAATTCAGCGACATCCGAACTCCAGTATTCGCCGACGGCAAAAAACTCTTTTTGGGGGAATTCCCGCCGAATGTAGAACAGCCAGTCACGAAAAAAGCTGAACTGGATGTGCTTTACGGCGTCAATCCGAAATCCGTTTTCCATCTTCTTTCGCCGGTAGCGATTCCTCGAAATTTGCCATGGTATACTTTTCGGTCAAATCATCAGATAACCATCCTTTTCTTAAACCCGCCTTCGGACGATATCTTAGTCGCTCACAGCAGCTTTGATTTTTAGGCAGATTTCTACCAGCGCTGGATCACGCGCAGGGCCCCTCCAGGCTTCATCAAATACGTTTATCCATTCTGCCAGCACGCAAGTACCATTTGTCAAATACATGCAAGTGAAGCCGGGCTGCTCCCCAACCCAAAAGCGACATGCCAACTCCGATGGCAATCTGCGTTAGGGTCTCACGAAAGTTTGCGATACGGAGGATTGTTTTGCCGACGAACAGCCCGATGATAAAAAACAAGAGCGACGTACCAATCATCCCAAGGGTTATGAGAGGAAGGGCGGGCCATTTGAAGCTAACCGCCAGAAATGCGATCACCGCTGCCAGAGCGATGATCATTCCGACAATTTTCAAGGGTTTTGACAGCAGCCAGATTTTCAAAGCCGTGTTGCCGGCCACCTTCAGCAGCTTCCGCATGTCCTGTGATTTTTCGTTATCTTGCATTGATTCTTCTACCTGCAGGAAAGGCCAGTCTGGGGGGGTCTTAGTGTCTTGCAAGTGGGTCTCAATCTGATGCTTAAACTCGAATTCAGTCATGCGATACCCGCTGGTCATCAATGCAAACGCCTCTTTATCTGAAAAGGAATCAAGATCGGTGCGAATCCCAGCGATTCTTTCCTGGATGTCCTTAGGGATACCATAGCTTGTAGGCGACCTGTCCCCTTCAGCCGGCCGAGATTCATCGGATATGTCGGACGGCTCTTTGCAGCCAAGCCAATTTATAGGGTTGACTTCGAGGTCCTTTTTGAGATGCAGGTATACCAATTTACGCACCAGGGAAGAACGTCTTCGGGCGGCGAGTTCCCGGTACTCGGCTTCTCTGACGCGTGCCATGAGGATGCTGTTAGACCGCAGCGGAACGCCGATCAAGCCTCTGCTGGGGTCGTCCTGGGTTTCCATCTGACCGCTGGCATCACTGACAATGATGACCGTACAGTCTTGTTCCAGCAGGCCCATGACCCCCTGATTATCATGGACGCCGCCATCCACAAGCCGGACGGTGACGTCTTCATAAAGCTTATCCAGGACAATGGGTTCGAATAGCCCCGGAACACAGGCCGAGGCTGCCACGGCATGTCCCAGTCGGATCTTCTTGTGGTCGGACGGCGCATCTTCATAGTACATGCGTCGCAGGCGGTAATTACCATCAACCTCGGTGTTGATGGCCACCGGCGGCTCCCCCATCCAGGAAGCGGTAAACTGCCAATTATGACCGGTATTAAGTGTCGTGGCGTTAAGAATGAGGATCGGAACTTTGGCGGCCCGGCGCCAATTGTCATGCTTGGGGGCAAAACTTTTATCCTCACCTTTTGGACGGATAAAAAGATCGTTCAACCATCGCGGTCGATGGCCCTCGCCGTCTTCAACCCGCGCGTATAATTCTTCTTCATACAATTCGCCCACCCGCTCGGTACGGGAGTAATTGGGCGTGAAAATCATCTTTAGGTTGGTAGTAAACTCGGCCGCAACTCGCGTTCTGATGTTGCGCTGCACACCGGCCAGAAACTGTTCGGAAATTCGTTTGACAATTTCAATGTAGTCTTCCCGGCTGATCTGATCATCCTGTTTTTCTTTGTAGAGCTTGCGCAATTCCAAGTAGTAATGGGCTCCGATAATGGAGCCGCCGGACACGCACGACAATACCTCAACATGGCGCAATGCATCCAACTCTGCCAACTTGGCAAGCACACCAATATGAAAAAGAGAAGCCCTGAATCCGCCGCCGGATAGCCCCAAGCCGACCTTACCCACAAAGGCACTCCGCACGGCCTGGAAGTTGTCTCCCAGGAATTTCTGCAGTACTTTCCAGGCTTCCGATTCTTCTACGATATCCGCTTTGCCCTCGATATCATTTTGCAGCCGAGTAATTGAGGTCAGCTGTTTGGCAGTGGTCTCAAACTCCCAGGGCGGCACATTGGGCAATGCGGACGCTTTTTCCAACCACGGAAGCGCCTCCTGGAAACGCCCCAGACCGTAATAAGCCTCTGCGATCGTGACCAGGAACCAGTATTGGGCCGCAAGCGTATCATCCTTTTTCGCCATTCCCGGCAGCACGGATACCAAATCCTCCCGGATGCTAGTTGCCTGCGATCGACGTTCCTTGGCCAGTGCCGAAGTGGTCCCGGCTGCTTTGGCTTGAGTCTCTTCCAGACTGGCCAGTTGATCACGCACGTAAGCGGCATTGAGGCCCGTATAACCGCAGTCGTTGACGGGTCCTTCCTGGTAACCCCGGTCATAGTAATAAAGGGACCGCTCAAGAGTTTGCTTCTGACCATCGACTTCCCAATTTCTTTTGTAAATAGCGCCGGCCAGACCCAGCGTTTCCTGATTCTTGGTTTTAAGAAGATCGTCCGTTTTATTGAGTATTTTGAGGGCACGATCCAACCGGTCACTGATCGGCAAATCCGGGTCTTTATAGGTACACAACGCATGTTGCTGGCCAATTTTCAGTTTGAGGGTTTTATCCTTTTCAATCTCGCCGTCTTGCAAAGCCCGGTTCAGCAGTTTTCGGGCCAATCCGAATCTCTTTTCTTTTTTTAACTTCCCGGCCAAAGCCAACAGCATCTCCGGTTTTTCATAATTCCCCTGAAGGATGGCATTTGCCTTTTTCATGTTTTCGGTGTCATCTTGCAGCATGTCTGACCTCCTGCATAAAAGTTGCGAATGCATATAGCCTTTCGAACAGCCTGATTCTCCTGCAACAATCCGGCGCCAAACGGCATAAACTGCAACCGGCGACAGCCGAACGACCGACTATTCCAGGTGTCGGCATCGTCTCATCCTGAAAAATTTACTGACCATGCTGCAGAGCCAACCGGCCTTCCGGCTCGGCGTTGTGCAGGGCAAATTGCTTTCCAGTTTTAACGCCGGCCAGATAGCCGGAGACTGCCGCTTCGATGAGCTTCATTTTTTCCGGCGGCACAGGTCCGGGTTTTACCTGGATCATCGGCATAATCAGGTTCAGACTATGCGAAACGATCGGGTCAATACCTCCTTCTTACCAACCTTGCGCAGGTCGGGATATACTCGATGAAGTCGTGCGTCTACTCATCCAGCTCTTACATCGATTCGAATTTCGCGGCACTTAT
>JBAVYC010000647.1:0-2297 GCA_049698595.1 Desulfobacterales bacterium
CCGCCCATCGAGCTACCACAATATATAGTGGTACCGCCCACTGATTGTGAAATGAAGGATATAATTGGATATCACAATAAGCATCTAACGGGAAAAATTTCAAATTATACATCCTTTTTTGAAAAATGCGGATATTTGCTATCTGCTATCTGTAATTTAAACAGTAGGTTAAATGTAAAGATACTCAAAGGATATCTGAAAGCGAACAATCAGCCAGCCTAAGCCAGAATATTATTCATAAAGAGACAAAAATCTGTCGGGATCGAATGTCCCCATGTCGTTATCAACCAAACTTTGCTTGTTCATGCCCGCCGGTTGACTGTAACTAAATTGTAACCATTGAAACCAAAAACGGCCAAAACCCTTCGGGTTTTTGGAACTTGACATTTATGTATGATGATTATACATTTAACCTATGAAAAAACACGAACCAATAAAGCGTCGAAAACTTTCCCATGAAATCAGAGACCGTCTGCTCGATATGATCCAGACGGGAGAGCTCAAGGAGGGTGATAAAATGCCCTCCGAACACGACCTTATGGAACGTTACGATGTAGGCCGGCCGGCAGTAAGGGAGGCCATGCAAGCCTTAGAAAATATAGGTTTGATTTCTATCCAGCACGGCGAAAAGGCCAAAGTGAAAAAAGTGACCGCGGAAGATATCCTTGTTCAGATAGATTCTAGCACCAGGCATTTACTCTCAAATTCGACACAAAATGTAGAGCATTTAAGAGAGGCCCGGCAGGTTTTTGAGGCAGGTGTGGTCACACTGGCTACACAAAGGGCCTCTTCGAGTTGCATTGCTAAGTTAAAAGAAAAACTTGAGCACATGCGCCGCAGCAAAGGCGATCGCACTGAATTTGTTAAGGCGGATCAATCCTTTCACACTACGATCGCTGAGATTTCCGGAAACCCGATTCTCTTGGCCGTATCACAGGCTATGTTCAAGTGGCTATCTGGATCCCACCGTGATTATCATCGGAACCTGGTAGGCGTTCCCGAATTAGAAGATTTGACCCTCAAGGAGCACGAGGCCATTTTCGAGCACATCGTTAACAAGGATCCCAACGCAGCGGCTAAAGCTATCAGTGATCACATCCTCAGGGTAAATAAGCTTTACAGCCAAAACAGAAATTAAGACTGCAAATATGCTTCAGAATAGTAACGATCCGTTGCCGTCACGCCCGATCTGCATATAAAGGCCGACTTCCCAATTATCTGCATCAACGTTTCTTCGTTGATGCACCAACCACCGCCCTTAATCTAGACAGTCTGACAATTCCGTTTCATTTCACTCTCCACACTTTTCGTCTTTCTATACCGTTTAATCCCTGGGATAGTTGAAGCCCCAAATTTTTATCTTAATTAATATCAGATAGATAAACACTAAATTGCTAAAAACTATAAAAAATAGAAAAAACTTGTTGACATATTTGTATAATGAGTATATATGATAATCATAATATAAGTTGTGCAGGGTATAAGATTTAAATCAGGGGTTCTTTGCCCAAACCCTCGAAAAATCCGGTAGTATATTTAACCTAACAATTCTCGCAGACAGAAAAGGACAGATCAATGAATCCTGTACTTTCTATTAACACACTGGCTTATGAAGGATACGATTTGAGCACCGCCTTACAAGAAATAGCAAAAATCGGTGTCAGTCACGTTGAGCTGGGTTATACGCAGGGCTGGACTGAAGGTTTGACAGAAGAACATTTCAGCGAGGCGTCCGCAGCGGATATCAACCGTCTGTTGTCTGATTTGGGATTATCCAGCATCGCGTTATCGGCCCATATTGATCTGACAACGGAAGCGGCTGTCGATGAGCTTAAAAGAAGAATTGATTTCGGCAAAAGACTGGGGGCGAAGATCGTCAACACCAAGGTTGGGGCGCGATCCGGTCTAAAAAAATTTGAAAAAAATATTGAGCCCATTGCGGAATATGCTGAATCGGTGAATATCGTCATCGGATTGGAAAATCCCTCTGAAGGAACAGACCAGATCATAACATCCGGCCAAACCGGTGCCGAAGTAGTTAAGAGAATCGACAGTGATTTTATAAAACTGAACTATGATTTCGGCAATGCATTTACCTACTCGAAAGGAAAGGTTGATCCGGCATTCGATTATAAGAATGCCCTGCCATATGCGTGTTACCTGCATTTGAAAGATATGAGTAAAATTGATGATGGCTGGATTTTTGCTCAAATCGGCAAAGGTATTGTCAACTATGACACCATATTGAAAGAACTGGTCGAAGAAAACAAATTACTCCCCTTGAGCATCGAACACCT
>JBAVYC010000648.1:0-5435 GCA_049698595.1 Desulfobacterales bacterium
GCCTGAAAGTCCTCAAAATTGCTGCAGGATGATATTTCGCGGTAGACGTTTTGAGCCGGCATCCATACTTCAATATCATAAGTTTTGGCAGCCGAAAACCCCAGGTCTCCGGTGCACAGTTCAACTACCTGATATGGGATTTCCAATTTTTCCAGAATGGATTCGGCATTCTTCAGCAGGCTTTCAAGCTCATCGTATGAGGTTTCCGGTTTGCTGAACTTGACCATTTCGACTTTATTAAACTGGTGTTGGCGAATCAAGCCCCGGGTATCCTTACCATAGGAGCCGGCTTCCGATCGAAAGCACGGTGTGTATGCCGTATAGCAAATCGGCAGAAGATCTTCATTCAAGATTTCGCCTTGATGAATATTGGTGACTGGAACCTCAGCCGTCGGTATCAAAAAATAATCCCAGCCAGCCAATTTGAACAGGTCTTCTTCAAATTTCGGCAGCTGTCCGGTGTTCGTCATGGACTGCCGGTTAACGATAAACGGCGGGAGTACTTCCTGATAGCCATGCTCATTGATGTGGGTATCCAGCATGAAATTGATCAAGGCCCGCTCCAGTCTGGCACCGGCACCAAAATATAACGGAAAGCGTGCCCCGGTAATCTTTGAAGCCCGATCCAGGTCAAGTATTTTTAGACGGCTGCCGATTTCCCAATGGGGCTGAGGATCAGATGCGAATTTTGGTAATTTACCAACCCTTTTAACGACCGGGTTGTCTGTTTCGTTGGCTCCAACAGGAACCGATGAATGCGCAATGTTCGGCAGTCCCAAGAGGAAGGTGTCAATAGCTTCCTGGTTTTTGGACAGGTTCTTATCCAATTGCTTAATTTTTGATGATACCCCACGCATTTCTAGCACTAAGGCTTCAGTATCGTCACCGGCCTTTTTCATTTCAGCGATGCGGTCGGAAACCATATTGCGCTGATGCCGCAGCGATTCGATTTCCTGCAAAATATCCCGGCGTTCGTCATCCCATATTTTAAAGGTGTCCAGTTCAGCATGGTGGCCGCGTGCCGTCATTGCCGCCTGAACTGTAGATAAATTTTGCCTTACGAACTTGATTTCCAGCATATATATCCTTATACTTACAAGTTTAAATCTATCATAGTTGATTGGGAACTTTAAATTATGCCGCAATTAGCACGGGCGTGTCATTTAGTCAACGGGAATCGCACGGTAGCACGTTCCCACCCGTGTCTTAAAATTCACCCAAACTGTGTTAGGGAGAAATCGTATGGAAGAAATTGGTGCCGCAAAAATTCAGATCCGAGAAGACATTGCCAAAATAATTTCTGCAGTCGCTGAAAGCGACATAACTAAAAAAGTCAGCGCAATCGAAGACCGGCTCTTTGAATTTGCGAACTTTCTGGAAGCAAAAATTGCTCTTTTATATGTCGGCGGTGAAAATGAAGTTCAAACCAGCAATATCATTAAAAGAGCATACAGCTACAACAAAATTGTTGTCTTGCCGGCGTTTGACCCCAAAACGTTCGAAATGGAACTCATGAAAGTCGACAAATTCGCGCAAGAATTAAAATCCGGCCCAAGGGGTGTGCCGGAACCGGATGCCAGCCGATGTAAAATAGTGCCCATAGACCGCATCGATATCGCCATAATACCGGGGATTGCTTTTGATGAAAAAGGCGGTCGCATTGGTACGGGCAGAGGATATTACGACCGCCTGATTCCCAAGCTGGCCATTACCACGCGCAAGGTGGCCCTGACACTTGAAGATCAAATCATTCCCCAGATACCCATGGAATCCCACGACAAGCATGTGGATATCATCATAACTGAAAAACGCATCATCTACAAAATATAACAAAGAGCGGCCGGCCGCTCTTTGTTATGGATTTAATATCTTTGCAAGTTTCTGCAGGCTTTCTTCTTCTCCAACTGCAATGAGCGTATCACCGGACATGATGGCTGCCTCGAAAGAAGGATTGAACAGCATACCACCATCCGGCTTTTTGATAGCAATGATGATCAGATTGAATTTTTGCCGGATACTGGAATCTTTCAGCTGAACGTTAACCAGCTTTGATAAATCGCTGACGGGGATTTCCTCCATCAGGATATCTTTGCGCTTATGGGCAAAGGCAAGATCTAAAAAATTGGTAACCGTCGGGCGGATAATCCGTTGGGCCATACTGGCAGCTCCCATTTCATAGGGAGACTCCACGGAATCTGCTCCGGCGGCCTCCAATTTCTTCTTTGATGCTTCCTGACCAGCCCTTGCTATGATTTTAAGGTCCGGAGAAAGTTGTCTGGCCGTCAACACTAAAAATACATTGTCCGTATCGGTGGCCAAAACGGCGACCAGTCCCTCTGCCCGTTGGATACCGGCTTTGATCAGACAGGCTTCATCTGCCGCATCACCGGATATATACAAAACCCCATCTGTATCCATCACCGGAATCAGGTCCGCATTTTTTTCTATCACCACGACATCATACGGCCTTCTGCAAAGATTGCGACAGAGGACGCGTCCGATGCGCCCATATCCGCATACAATATAATGGTTTTTTAGCCGATCAATTTTTTTATCCAACCTTCGTCTCCCCAATATAATCCTCATTCGCCCTTCTACCATGAACTGTACCACGGCACCTGCAACATACAGGGAAAACCCCACGCCGGTAAAGACAACAACTATCGTAAAAATGCGACCCAGGTCGCCGACCTGATTCACTTCCCGGTAGCCAACCGTGGAAATGGTTATGATCGTCATATACAGGGCATCTAAAAACCGCCAGCCTTCAATGATCATATAACCGGCCGTTCCGGTAAAAATAATAATTAGCGATAGCGCGATGGATATGGCGAGATGTCTGGTACTGTTCATATCACCGTCTGTAAAGGGTCAAGCTGCATCTTTTTTAACTTAAAACCGATTCTGAGTTTATTGTGACCATGCATTTTAACTGTTCGTGGCCGGCCATATTTTTGGTGATAATATGATGGTCTTTTTGGTTTTACGTTATCAACATGGGGGCAAACTAAGATTCATATTACTATTTTATTCAAAAAAATCAAGGGTTTTTTAAATTTTAGGACTATCAGCAGAAATCTTTTTAGTGTCGTTTCGGAGTCCGAGTACAAATTTGTCATGAAAAAATCATGGATCTTTACAAGCGTGAACATCTTGACCGGAGCTTTTTGATTTGATAGATAGCCGAGCGATGCAGAAAGAATCTATCAAATACGAACGCCAGAGAGAAGAAATGGTGCGCACCCAGATTGAAGCACGGGGGATCAAGGCACCGAAGGTTCTGGCTGCTTTTCGTCGAGTGCCGCGCCATCTTTTTGTCAGCGAAGCCTTAAGAGACCAGGCCTATGGTGATTATCCCCTGCCGATTGGAGAACAACAAACCATTTCGCAACCATATATTGTGGCGGAAATGACCCAGGCTTTAGATCTCGGTGAAGATGACCGGGTTTTAGAGATCGGAACCGGTTCGGGTTATCAAGCTGCCATCCTTGCACAAATCGTTTATCGCGTTTACACCGTTGAACGTAAACGCTCGCTTTATCAGCAGGCGCGCAATCTTTTTGACAAACTTCACTATCACAATATCGTCATGAAATATGCCGACGGAACTAAGGGATGGCGGGACGAGAGCCCTTTCGACGGGATTATTGTGACTGCCGGTGCTCCTCAGATTCCTGACGTGCTGATCGATCAGATGGGAGAAGGCGGTCGACTGGTGGTTCCCGTCGGCAACCAGCATACCCAGGAACTCATAAAAATATTTCGAGATGACCAAAACATCCGGCAAATCAATCTAGGCGGATGCCGATTTGTCAAACTCGTTGGAGAATATGGATGGAAGGAAGCGTGAGTTAAAAGATCAAGGCATTGGCGGATTTCAAGAGTTCAACCAGACACGAAGGCCAAAAAAAGAATACTCATGAAAGAAAAATTTCTTGGCACATGGAAAGCCGCATTTTTTGAAAGTCCTGGTCCAGCATCTGTCAGAAAAGCAGTTTCCCTCGCTCTTAAAGGTATTTGCATGGGGTCAGCGGATGTGATTCCCGGGGTTTCCGGGGGTACCATTGCGCTGATTACCGGAATATATGAGGATCTGATAGCGGCCCTGAGGTCATTGGATATAAAAATGGTTCGAAAGATACTGAATCTTGATATCAAAGGGGCCATTGCAGACGTTCATATCCGCTTTTTACTGACCCTGTTTTCCGGGATCATTGTGGCCGTCTTAAGCCTGGCACAGCTAATGAACTATCTGCTGCATTATCATCCAGTGCCGATATGGAGCCTTTTTTTCGGTCTCATCATGGCCTCGATCCTACTGGTGGGCAAACAGGTCACTAATTGGTTGGGCAAAGCCGGTATTTGCTTTGTTGCCGGGATATTGGCGGCAGCCGTTATTGTCAATCTGATACCGATCCAAACTCCTGAAACGCTTTGGTTTATTTTTCTTTGCGGGATTGTGGCCATCTGCGCCATGATATTGCCGGGAATCAGCGGTGCGTTTATTTTACTGATTTTAGGAAAGTATGAATTCATTACCGCAACACTGAAAAATCCGTTTCTGGCCCAAAATATCATCGTAATTCTGGTTTTTTGTCTCGGCTGTGCGGTCGGATTGGCGGGATTCTCCAGAGTATTGAACTACCTGCTTGGAAAGTATCATAATTTGACCCTGGCGTTTTTAGCGGGTCTCATCACGGGTTCTTTGATGAAAATCTGGCCCTGGAAGGAGGTCCTGGAGACCCAGGTAATCCGAGGAAAGGCGCATGTAATTTGGGGCCGACCCATCATGCCGGATACTTTCGCTGGTGAATTTTATTTTGCCCTAGCCCTTATGGCATTAGGATTCTTGGTAATATTGGCGATTGAGAGGTTGGCTAAAGGGGAGGTTTAGGCGAGAGTGGGACGGCATTTAGCGTGCCAATGTTAAAAAGGCCCTGGCAATCTATCCCGGAGTTTCATAACTTATTGATATTGATCAATCAACGCACCGATCATTCGGGACAATAGATATGCCCCCGGTATCGTGCGGTCGCCGATGAGAAGCCGGCCTTTAATTTTCCCGATAAATTCTGCCATTTTGCTCGGAAATAGACCGGTACTTTGCTTTGATTTTTTTTTCTACCAGGGGTGGTACCATACCCTTAATGCTGCCGCCGAACTGGGCGGCCTGTTTAATGATGGATGAACTTGTGTATATCCATCGCAGACCGGTCATCAAAAAAACCGTTTGGACTTCCCGATTGAGACGGCGATTCATCAGCGCCATCTGAAACTCATACTCAAAATCCGATAAAGCCCGCAGTCCGCGAAGAATTCCCTGTGCTTTTCGTTGGTTGGCATAATCCACCGTAAGGCCGTCGAAGGTATCGATTTCGACATTGGAAAAGTCTTTCATGCTCTCTTCTAACATCTCTCGCCGCTCCTCAAGGGGG
>JBAVYC010000649.1:0-3832 GCA_049698595.1 Desulfobacterales bacterium
GCCCGCGATGCGGGTTCGAGCAGCGATTTCTGAACGGGAACGGACCCGCTCAGGTAGGATTAGGTTCATTTGAACCGCACCGTTTGTATATTAAGACTGAGCGCAGTGTGCCTGCGACTCACGCGAACATCGAACATCCAACATTGAATACCGAATAATGATGTCACTCCGCTCCACAATTTCATTTGTTTTCAAATATCCGATGTCAAATCTTGAATTACTAGTTCTGCTTTTTTTCAACCGTTTTGATACTCGTAACGAAAATCTTAATTAATTTTTTTGTTTCTTTCTCTTTTCCCATTCGACATTCGATGTTGAGCGTTCGATGTTCATTTTTTGAGGCCTGACCGACCCTCAGGAGCAACCTCATGTTGGACCGCAGTTTGGCGCACCCGAAAAAGCTTCAGAAGCTGATTTTACCGGCGGCAGCCCTTTGAGATCTGCTGTTCTTTTGGATTTGATGCGGGATGCGATGTGACTATAAAGCGGTTTTATCGATAAAAGCATTACCAGGAGTGCGCCTGCCCATTGCGCCCACAGCGGTATCACCTCGGATGCCTGACCCACCATGGCTTGGGCTGAAATACCCCAATGCGCATAAATTTGATCTACGAGCAGTCCGAAAAGGACGCTGCAAACCGCGATAGATGATAGATAGATAGCTGTCGCACGCTTGCCGAGTGTGCCGACCAGGACCGTCAGAGAGGCCATATTCGTGGCCGGACCCGCCAACAAAAATACCAGGGCGGCTCCCGGGCTGACACCTTTTAAAATAAGAGCCGCAGCGATGGGTGTCGAAGCGGTGGCGCAAATATATAGCGGAATTCCAACGATTAACATCAGCAGCATGGCCGGTAAACCGGGTCCGAGATATCTGCTGAAAATATCGTCCGGGATTAAAACGGTAATCAATCCCGCCAGCAGCAAGCCGAAAAGAAACCATTTGGCGATATCTTCCCACAACTCGCCAAAGGCATAACCGATTCCGGCTTTGACCTTTTCCCAGAATGTATGATGGCGGCTGTGTACTTCCGGATCACATCCATCACCACTGCAGCAGCCGTCAACCGGACAACTGAGATCCGGCGTGATTCTGTGGTTTTCCCTTTTTTGGCCGAAAATGTTTTCAGAAATTCCGGCCACCGCAGCGGTGACAAAAGCCACAAAAGGTCTGGCCACTGTCATGATCGGATCCAGCAGGGCGTAGGTGATAGAAATGGAATCCACACCGGATTCCGGAGTCGAAATTAAAAACGCGGTGGTGGCGCCGTTGCTGGCACCCTGTTTTCGCAGCGACACGGCTGCAGGCAATACGCCGCAGGATCACAACGGGATCGGAATGCCCAGAAAGGCCGCTTTAAATACAGACGCAAACCGGCCCCGTCCCAGGTGCCGAACCACCGAGTTCGGATTGAGAAATACCCGTAGAAAGCCGCTGACCACCAGTCCGAATAAAATATAGATCGATGCGTCCAGCAACAGGTGCCATGACTCAGACAATACGTTAATGATAAACTCCAACGATATCTCCTTTACGATGATTACAGAAGACAGAGGGCAGATGACAGAAAACAGAGTACAGAAAACAGAGTACAGAAAACAGAAAACAGAATTTAATAGAATCGCTGCGCTCTGACCTTTAAATCAATACAAATCGATAGAATTCCTTCCTTCTAAATTCGATATTCAGTATTCGCTTTTTTACAGCACGTGTGAGACCCTGAAAGGCCAAAGTCTCTTTTTCGATAAGACCGGCAGTTTTTTGACCGGTGGCTGGGCTGACTTCTGTCATCCGCCGTCTGCCCTCTGACTTCTATCATCCATCGTCTGACTTCTGTCATCTGCCATCTGTCTTCTATTCCCTAACATGCGCCAGACCGACCTCAAGCAATCCCGTCACATGCTCATCATCCAGCGAATAATAAATAATCTGCCCGTCCCGGCGGCTTTTGACCAGCGCCAAATCTTTCAGCCGGCGCAGCTGATGGGAAACAGCCGATGCGCTCAAACCCGTAAACGCCGCCAGATCGCAAACACACATTTCGACATTGCGCAGGACCATCACGATTTTGAGACGGTTCGGGTCGCCTAACACCCGGTAAGTCAGCGACAGCCGCGCGAGGTCACGATCTGAAATAGCCTCCTTGCGAGCCTGTTCAACTTTTTCCAGGTGCACCACCCGAATTTGGCAGCCATCTTCATCGATAAGCCTGGTTTTGGCTGATCCCACGCTGTTCTCCTTTAATATGTGATCATATGTTCATATACGATAAATATTATGATTGGTCAACTATTTTTTGGAAACATTGGTTTGATATTCAGGGTATTGTCAGGTCCGCCCACGAGTTCATCTTCGCAAACCATATTTTAACAATTCCTTAACTTGAATTTAACATTATATGAATATGTTGCACATTCAGTAGATTTTTATTAAGAAAACGTTAATATTTTTCGTTTTAATAAGCGGGATAAAAAATCATGTCAAATGAACGAATATTGGTCGTAGATGATGAAGAAGATATCCTAGAGCTTGTCAGATACAATCTGGCAAAAGAAGGATATCATGTCATCGGGGCTTTAACCGGTGAGGATGCCCTCCAAAAAGCCCGCTCCGAAACGTTTGATCTGATTGTGCTGGATCTCATGCTGCCGGGGATCGATGGTCTTGACGTGGCAAAAAGATTGAAAAGCAGCCCGAAAACCGAACAGGTTCCCATCGTGATGCTGTCGGCCAAAGGTGAAGAAGCCGATATCGTCACCGGGCTGGAGCTCGGAGCCGACGACTATATTACCAAGCCTTTCAGTCCCAGGGTGATGATAGCACGCGTGCGGACCGTCCTGCGCCGCAAAACCGGCAAGCCGCAGGATGAAACCCCCATTATACATATTTTTGAGCTGGAAATTCATCCCGGCAGACGCAGTGTTCTGGCCGCCGGTAAACCGGTTGATTTAACCTTTACCGAATTTCAAGTCCTTTATCTTCTCGCCCGGCGACCCGGCTGGGTGTTTACCCGCAGCATGATCGTGGATGCCGTTCACGGCGATGATTATCCGGTGACCGACCGCAGCGTGGATGTGCAGATCGTGGGATTGCGAAAAAAATTGGGCGATTGCGGAAAACACATCGAAACCGTCCGGGGAGTCGGTTATCGAATGAAAGAGAGCCCATGAATAGAAGAAAAAGACTGATCTGGCAACTGTTCCCGCCATATTTGCTGATCACTCTGTTGTCGCTTCTGGCGGTCAGCTGGTATGCATCCAGTTCGTTGCGCCATTTTTTCCTGGACCAAACCGCGGCAGATTTAAAAATCCGCGCACTTCTGGTCGAAAAACAGATCGTTGCCCACCTGGCGCCGCTGGATGCTGCTGAAGTGGATGCTATCTGTAAGAAAATCGGAAAGCATTCCGCCACCCGCATCACCGTAATTTTGCCTTCCGGTCTGGTTATTGGTGACTCCCGTGAAACACCTCGCCTGATGGACAATCATGCCGATCGGCCTGAAATAGCAGCAGCGCTTAAAGGTGAAACCGGCATGTCCAGACGGTACAGCAACACATTGATGCAAAAAATGATGTATGTTGCTGTTCCGTTACAAAAGGATCAAGTCCCCTATGGTGTTATACGGGTATCATTGTCGACGACCTCAATTGACCGGGAGCTGCGATCGATCCAAATCAAGATCGCACTCGGAGGATTTTTAATTGCCTTATTGGCCGCCGGCATCAGTTTGTTGATTTCACGACGCATCAGCCGGCCCATCGAAGAAATGAAAAAAGGCGCGGATCATTTTGCCGAAGGTGATTTATCCCTTCGTTTGACGGCGCCGGACTC
>JBAVYC010000650.1:0-2655 GCA_049698595.1 Desulfobacterales bacterium
AGCTAGAATTAAATGAGCTTGAAATATCAGAAATAGCGGATGCAATTTTGAATTTATATCTGAAAACTGATGAAACAGTACTGAATCTGAAAAAGTATTACGGTGTTATGCCGTATACAAAAATTGAAATTGAATCAGGGATTGGCGAATTGAGCAAAAAGAAAATATTGCTTCCTTGGAGATCAATTGGAAATTATGGACTTACTGATATCGGTAAGAAATATCTTGCAGGGAGAAAGTAACACAAACGTCTGAAGTATAAAATTAGCTGATGATAAAATTTAAAAAATGATTTACCCTACAGGGGCATCCTGGAGTTAGATTCTACAACCAATTGATATCATGATAGAAATTTGATACAATCACTCATAATTGTATCAACATTTCATCATAAAAGTCAGCAGCAAGATTTCTAACCCATTGATTTTATTATAAGGGGGTATTGACACTTAAAGATAAAATTGATACATTTGTTTGTAAAAATCAATTATAACTAATAAATGTATCACGAGGTGTCTATGTTGCCCCCTAAACAATCCCGTAAAGTCCTTCTGAAAATGTTTCGCAAGAAGTATATTGCAAATCTTAATGAACTGTTCGATGTCCTTGATACATACTCACGCATGAGTGTCTTTCGAAGACTTAAACCCTTGGGGTATCTAACAAGTTTCACTGATGCCGGCAGCTTCTACACTTTACAGGATATACCAAAATTCGACACACTTGGATTGTGGTTCTATCAAGATGTTGGTTTTTCGCGTGCCGGCACGCTAAAATCTACCGTAATCGATGTGGTCCATTTTTCAGAAGCCGGCAAGACACCAACGGAGCTACTAAATCTATTGCGACTGAAAGTGGCTAACAGTTTGCACAATACCCTTTCGGGATTAATTAAAGGCAAAGATCTTAAACGACATCGACTGCAAGGACTTGCTTTGTATACAAGCATAGATTCGGATATCGCCACCAAGCAAATAGCGGCCCGTGGCGAGCAAATCAAACGTGCTCTACCGGTTGCAACGGTAGTATCCATGGAAGTGACCCTCACCGTGCTTGTGGAAGCCCTTAGGGCGGGGAAAATCCTGGTTGCTCCATCCACTGTGGCGGCACGCCTTAATGCGCAAGGAATGACAATCAGCGTCGATGAGGTGGCGCAGATATTTTCCCAATATGGCCTGGATGCAGAAAAAAAAACGGGAGAGCAACCTTGAATACGCTATCGGCGCTCAGGGAGCAAGTGCATACACTGCACAGCGGCTTTGTAAGGAAAGTTTTAAATCTGAGCGGCATAGTGGTAACTGCAAAGGAAAAGCCTGGTTGTTGCGAGATCTGCCAGGGGCCCATGCGCGTGCAGAAGAGTTTCCAGCACGAGGGGCGAAGCATCGCGCATGGAACATTTGATGTGCTTGAGACGGTATGGGTGTGCGCGGCCAGATGCCGCTACCCCTCTGGTAAATTGGTAACCCGCAGAGCAGATTCCGTAGTCCAATGCATCATGCCCAACAGCATCGCTGGTTACGATCTGATGGTTTGGGTGGGACTCAAGCGCTACCTTGATCATCAGCAGCGTGAGGAGATCCGCGCCCAGCTGCGTCAAAAGCACGCTATAAAGCTATCTTCCGGAGAGATAAGCCGACTTGCAAGGCAATTTTTAGCTTATCTATCTCGGCTTCATTATTCACACGCTGAGCCACTGAAGGCCGCCCTTGTAAGCGATGGCGGTTGGCCGATGCACGTAGATGCCACCGGAGAAAGTGGGCGGGGCACCTTGTTTGTCGTAATGGCAGGTTGGAGAAAGTGGGTACTCGGCAGTTGGAAGATTGCCACGGAGCGCTCGGAACTTATACTGCCCTGCCTGCAGGATACAGTTGAGCGATTTGGAGCTCCTTGTGCAGCGATGCGGGATATGGGCAGAGCTGTAACACCGGCTATTGAAGCTCTTGTTCTCGAATTGGATACAGATATACCTGTTTTTGTATGTCACCAACACTTTCTTTCTGACATTGGTAAAGATCTTTTAGAGCCTTGCCATTCTGAGCTGCGGGGGTTTTTCCGCCGAACCAAGACCCGTCCAAAACTGCGCAGCTTGGTTCGAGAGCTCGGTCGCAAGATTGGTGAACAAATTGATGATTCACGCAAAGCAGTTCAGCAATGGCAATCGATGGCCAAGGCTAATCATAGAATACCGGAGGGTCGAAACGGCTTGGCAGTCGTTCGTACCATGGTCCAGTGGACACTGGATTATAAAGCTGACTCAACAGGGCTGGACTTTCCCTTCGACCGGCCATATCTTGATTTTTACAATCGGTGCATCATCGGCCTGCGAGCCATTGAGGCCTTCCTGCGTATTCCTCCCGATGATCGTAAAGTAGTTGGTGTCATGAAGCGTTTTCATCGAATCCTTGGCGCAGTATCCGGTCAAGTGCCCGGTCTTCAGATTGTCCAACGGATACGTCGGCGTGCCGCACTGTTCGATGAACTGCGCAACCAGCTCAGATTAGCTTCCAAGCTGCCAGAGCAGGAATCTGAGGAAGATCTCAATATCATGCGTACAGATTTTGACAAATGGATCGCCGAGCTAGAAAAACGCCGTCCAAAACGGGGACCATCTGAAGATATCCGCAATGCTATTGATACAATCCTCACGCATGTCGA
>JBAVYC010000651.1:0-2345 GCA_049698595.1 Desulfobacterales bacterium
TCAATTCTGCCGCTCTTTCAAATTCAAGGTCTTTGGCCGCCTGATTCATCTCTTTTTTCAGAGAGACGATAACTGCATCAATATCATCCAGCGACTTGTATGCTGCAACAGTTTCCGCGACCTGATCAGAGGCGTAATCTTCCCGGTCGTTTTCGAAATTGAAAATTTGAGTAATATCCTTTTGGATGGTTTCAGGCGTAATGTTGTGGGCCCGGTTATAGGCCCGTTGAATTTTACGGCGGCGATTGGTTTCGTCAATCGCAACCTTCATGGACTTGGTAACAACGTCGGCATACATAATGACCTTGCCGTGTGCGTTTCGGGAGGCCCGTCCACAGGTTTGAATCAAAGATCGGGTTGACCGCAGGAAACCTTCTTTGTCGGCATCCAGTATCGCCACCAGGGAGACTTCAGGTATGTCAAGACCTTCACGCAAAAGGTTGATTCCCACCAGCACATCAAAGTCACCCATTCTCAGATCACGGATAATATCGATTCGTTCAAGCGTGTTGATATCGGAGTGAAGATAGCGCACCCTGATAGCCAGATCAGAATAGTACTCCGTCAGATCTTCCGCCATGCGTTTCGTCAGGGTCGTCACCAGAACTCTTTCATTGCGGTCCTGGTGAATTAAGATTTCCTCCAATAGATCGTCAACCTGGTTCTTGGCACTGCGCACTTCAATGGGTGGATCGATCAAACCGGTGGGTCTGACGATCAATTCTACAAGGGACCCTTTTGCTTCAGTGAGTTCATATTCCGCTGGCGTGGCCGACACATAAACCACCTGTGAAATTCGCGCTTCGCTTTCTTCGAATTTCAGCGGCCGGTTATCCAGAGCGGAGGGCAGACGGAAGCCATACTCAACCAGGGTTTCCTTGCGCGATCGATCTCCGCGATACATACCCCGCAACTGCGGTACGCCGATATGGCTTTCGTCGATGAATAGCAGAAAGTCATCCGGGAAATAATCCAACAGCGTCGGCGGGGGTTCCCCGGGTTTACGTCCGGTCAGATGGCGGGAATAATTTTCGATGCCGTTGCAATAGCCCAGCTCCTGGATCATTTCCAGATCAAAGTGGGTGCGTTCCTCGATGCGCTGAACTTCAATTAGTTTGTTTTCCTTGTGGAAGTGCTCGATCCTTTCCTTCAACTCCTCGATAATGGTTTCGACAGCCTTTTTAAGCGTCGTTTTGCCGGTTACATAGTGACTTGCTGGAAAAATAGCAGCATGCTTCAGACGTTTGGTCACGGTTCCCCGGAGGGCATCTATCTCTGAAATCGCCTCGACCTGATCCCCGAAAAAATCGACGCGGATGGCCCGGTCTTCTTCGTAGGCCGGAAAAACTTCCACCCGATCGCCCCTGACTCTGAAAACGCCCCGGTGAAAGTCCATGTCGTTGCGTTCATATTGCATCGCGACCAGTTTGAAAAGAAACTCATCCCGGCCGAATTCCATGTCGTTTGCAATGTCAACCCGCATATCCAGGTAATCCTCAGGAGCCCCCAGTCCGAATATACAGGAAACACTGGCCACAACCACAATATCCCGGCGGGATAGCACCGAGCGTGTCGCGGAATGCCGCAATTTATCAATCATTTCGTTGATCGACGAGTCCTTTTGGATATAAGTATCGCTGGAGGGAATATACGCTTCCGGCTGATAGTAGTCATAATAGCTGACAAAATATTCAACGGCATTTTCGGGAAACAGCTGTTTGAACTCATTGTAGAGCTGGGCCGCAAGGGTCTTATTCGGGGCGATGACCAGTGTCGGTTTGTTAATCCTGGCAATAACCTGGGCCATGGTAAATGTCTTGCCGGACCCGGTCACGCCTAAGACGACATTGTGGCGTTTTCCGGCAAGCAGGTTGCGGGTTAATTTGTCGATCGCTGCGGGCTGATCGCCGGCGGGTTCAAAACTGGTGGCCAATTTAAAATCAGACATATTTTTATTATTTCTCAATTTTTATCTGTCTATAACTCGACATGCTATCAAGTTAGAATCTCTTGCAAAAATGTCAACTAAAGATTAACTTAGATAGATCGCCGCGCCCTGCAGAATGATTTATTTTAACTCAAATTTATTTTATCCAATATATCCAATTTTTTGTTGAAATTGAAAGCAACTGTGTTAAAAAGGTGACCATTCTTTCAGAGAATTAGGCCGTCGACAAGGACGTGCGAATTTTGATAGAAAATTAACCAGAATTGAACGAAAGGAGGGCATTATGGCCGGAAAAGGAGTTTCAGTTAAGTTTCAACCCAAAAAAGGAACGGAAGCAGCATTTTTTGCAGAGCAGGATCAAAAAAGACTTAGAGCGCTCAGGAAAAAAGTATCGGAA
>JBAVYC010000652.1:0-3735 GCA_049698595.1 Desulfobacterales bacterium
ATCATATTCTTTATGGGTAAGAATATGTCGAATATAAATCCGATGAGTATTGTAATGTATGGCAGCAATCAAACGAGCTTTATTGCCACCAATATTAAAAACGGTTAAATCGCTGGCTTTATCAGCACTCGGAAAAGTTTGCCGAAGTTCGGTAAATGAATTGAAATCAGTGTGTTTGACGATCCGATACCAAGATTTAAGTGCAGTGGAACAATCGGGATGTTTTTTAGCAAATTCGATTAAGCGCTTGCGAGTGATGATATGCATCAGCGGGATATTATCTCGTATTGAGATATTTGTCAATGAAAAATAAAACAGTTTTGACAGCTGGAAAATTCTCCATAGATTTTAGAAACCGCTAAGCTTGACACCCGTCTCTTTTTAAGGCTAAATGGCTCGGAATCGTTTATTTGATCAAACATGAAACTTAATGAAAATGACAGAGAGACACGCGGCGCAAGCGCCTGCTAAGCGCGAGCGACATCCTCAAATATTCAATTTCGACAATCTCGTAAAAAGTCGGATTTACGGTTTTTGTTCATTGTAACATACTGAATTTAATAGTTCTTAAATTATATTTTTGTGTTTTTTGCGCCTTTTTGCGGCTATATCAGTTTTCAATAATCAATTCTCCGCCTTGTATGGCGGATCGGGGTAAGGTCATCACCCATGCCAAATCGGGAATTAAGCGTTGTTGTAATGCCCAACGGCACATTGCAGCCAGAATGGATCGATACAAAAGAAAATATCCCAAAAAGCAGCCGGCTATTGCAGGAAGAAATTTTCAACCGATTTGTCGCCGATGCCGATACCGGGCTTCTCTTTTTGGGTTTTTGTGATAAAAATGTCACGCTTTCGCCCTCCCTTGAATACTGGCGGGATTTCGCAGGTCTGTTTACCCGGGATTTAAGTCGCACGCCGGATCTTGAGCTTTTTCGACATCAAACCCACATCCCCGCCGATACACATCAGCTCGACCATTTTACATCCTGTGCCCCGTTAATGCCGGGATCTGAATATATCGGCACGGAACTGCTAAAAACGGTCTGGTCCAGATTGAATGCGGCCTTTTCCCAAGCCATTAAATCCTATCCAGGTAGCGTTACAGAATTTATCCGGTCCTACAGCCCGGAAGTACACCTGGTGGGCCGGGTATTTTTTCATCTGGTCGAAAATAAAGACGAGAATTATCCCTTTGCGTTTTTAGCCACCTATTCCACCCGCTTGAACCAAGAGGGGAAATCAAAACATCTGCCCCTCAAATACGCTTTAAAAGAATATGAATCCGACCGGGACCAATTGCTGGAACTGCTGGCAACCGTCCACTTGGCCGCCGGACAAAGCCCCTTATTGGCCGATTTACTTGATAGCGGAGAATTGTTTCACCCCATGACCTGGTCAGCGGCGAAGGCCTTTTCATTTTTAAAAGAAGTCGCCGTCTATGAAAACTGCGGTATTTTGTGCCGCATTCCGAAGTGGTGGCAGGGCAGACCAACTAGAGTCGGCATCAATATAAGTGTCGGTGACACGAAGCCGTCTTTCGTCGGCATGGACGAAATTCTAAATTTTGATGTACAGTTGGTTCTGGGTGACAGCAAGATTTCCCCGCAAGAAGCAAAAAGACTGTTGCAGGAGTCGCAAGGGCTTGCCTTTATCAAAAACAAATGGGTGGCGGTAGATCCTGAAAAGCTGAAGCAAACCCTGGAGGCCTATGAAAAAGCAAAGAAAATGATGGTTGAACAAGGCTTAAGCCTGAAAGATGCCATGCGTTTGCAGCTGACGCCCGAAAAGTTACTGGATGGATCTGCTGCTGAAATAGATTGCAGTGTCTCCAGTGGCAAATGGCTCGAATCGGTCCTTAAAAAATTGCTCAACCCGGATTTGATTTCCCCCTTGAAACCCGGTCAGGCATTTAAAGCAGCACTCCGAGAATATCAGCAAAAAGGTCTGAACTGGCTGCTTTTTCTGCACTCGCTGAGGTTTGGTGCCTGTCTGGCCGACGATATGGGGTTGGGTAAAACCGTCCAGGTTCTCGCCTTTTTGCATATCTTAAAATCCGGCGTCAAGAGATCAGTGTCACCTCATCGGGCCAGCTTGCTGGTGATTCCGGCTTCCCTCATTTCTAACTGGGTTAATGAAATCAGACGTTTTTCTCCCGACCTGAAATATTTTGTGGCCCATCCGGCAGCCAACTCAGCCGCAAAGACGGTGGCCAAAGACAAGAAATCATTGAATACATTCGATCTTGTGATAACGACCTATGCGCTGGTGCAAAAATACAAATGGCTGCAAACCCATTCCTGGAACTATGTCATTTTAGACGAAGCCCAGGCCGTTAAAAATCCGGCCACCCAACAGGCCAGGACCGTAAAAAGCCTCTCCTGCCGCAACCGGATCATCATGACGGGAACCCCCATTGAAAATCGACTGTCGGACCTTTGGTCTCTGTTTGACTTTTTAAATCCCGGGTTGTTGGGGAACGCCAATGAGTTTAAAAAGTTTTCAAAAAAATTAAACCACAACCCTTCAGGTTATTCCCGCTTGCGCAAACTGATCCGTCCTTATATTTTAAGACGCCTGAAAACCGACAAAACGGTCATATCCGATCTGCCTGAAAAAATTGAGATGAGAACCTATGCCGCTTTGAGCAAAAAACAGATCCTGTTGTATAAAAATTTGACCGTTGAAATAAAAGAAACGATTGCGCGGACTGAAGGAATCCAGCGTAGGGGGATCATCCTGTCTTCCCTGATGAAATTCAAACAGCTCTGCAATCACCCGGATCAATATCTGGGAACCGGCGGATATGGTGAAAAAGAAAGCGGGAAATTCGTCAGGCTGCGTGAAATCTGTGAAACCATCTATGAAAAACGAGAAAAAGTTCTGGTTTTTACCCAGTTCAAGGAGATCACCCAGCCCCTGGCGGAATTTTTGGCAGGCATCTTCCAGCGCCAAGGTTTGATCCTACATGGCAGTATCCCGGTTGGCAAACGAAAAAAAACGATTGAGCAATTTCAAGGTCCGGCATACGTTCCGTTCATGGTGCTGTCCTTAAAAGCCGGCGGGGTCGGATTGAATCTGACCGAAGCCAATCATGTCATCCATTTCGACCGCTGGTGGAATCCGGCCGTCGAAAATCAGGCCACTGACCGGGCCTTTAGAATCGGGCAGAAAAAAAATGTGGTCGTCCATAAATTTTTAACCAAAGGAACTGTTGAAGAGCGCATCGACATGATGCTGCAAGAAAAGAGCCGATTATCACAAGATGTTATTGCCGCTGCCGGCGAATCCTGGATTACCGAGATGAAAGATGATCAATTATTGGATCTTTTTAAGCTCACATTATAAAAATCAAGAGGTAAGACAATGGCATACTGGCGTTATCCGCGTTATGTATCCGTAGGTGAAAAAAGGGCCAAAGCAGCCCGCAAGCTGAAACAACTCAGAAAGAAAAATCCCGGCATTCAACCGATCGTGCTTGAAGGCAGCGCAATCGCAAAAACCTGGTGGGGAAAATCGTGGAATCTCAATCTGGAGCGCTATGCGGATTACAGCAACCGCATCGGTCGGGGCCGCAGTTACGTGCGTCATGGTGCGGTGCTCGACCTTCAAATCAGCGCCGGACAGGTCAAATCCCTGGTCCAGGGCTCAAGAACCAAACCGTACACGGTCACCATTAAAATAAAGGGAATAACAAAAAAAATCTGGAAAAACATGAAAGCGGCCTGTGCCGGC
>JBAVYC010000653.1:0-6305 GCA_049698595.1 Desulfobacterales bacterium
GGCAGAGCCAATGATCTCTGATTTGGCTCTCCGAGCGTAGGGTCTACGAGCCAGGGGCCCAGCTTCCGGCCCGTAGGACTTACGGCCCGTAGGGAGAACCAGGTTTTCGTTAATAAATAAAGAATACTGCAATTTTCAAATACTGTTCCAGAAAGACGACCAGTTCGACCGTGAATCGTGGGAACGGCTGAACTATCCGGCCAACTGGGAAGCCTACAAGGCGAAAGAGATCGTTGTGCCGATGTACATCAACACCGGTGACCATGACACCTTTTCGATTGCCTATCATGCGGCCTTGCTGTTCCAGAAACTTTTCGAATACCAACCGAAAATGGTCGAGTATCGCGTGATCGACGGCGACCACGAATGGGGGGTGTGGCGCGACACAATCGGTGATGCTCTCGTATACATGACCGCCTTCGTGAGCCAGCCGCAAATAGCTGAACCTTAGTCAATCGATTCGTAAATTCGATTACCAATTTACTCACTCAGGACTAAGTGCTGAATGAGCAAGCAAGTTGAATTGATCGAATTAAATACGTTACTGTATTTGCGAATCGAAGCACTTTGGGTTCACGAATAAGTAAGTTCACAATTTTAGGCGTTTCCGCGCCTGTCCGGCAAGGCGCGGAAATGGAGGAATATCAGGAGGTCATAAAATGACGATAAACATTACAAGCTCTGCATTTACTGAAGGCAGCATGATTCCAAAACGATACACCTGCGATGCGGAAGATGTTTCTCCGGATCTGGCCTGGACCGGTGTTCCCGAAGGAACCAATAGTCTGGCCCTCATCTGCGATGACCCGGATGCGCCCATGGGCACCTGGGTACATTGGGTCCTGTTTAACCTACCCCCGGACATCACCGAATTGCATGCTGAAATACCCCCTAAAAAAACCCTGAAAAACGGCGCCAGGCATGGTAGAAACGATTTTCGAAAATTCGGTTATGGCGGTCCTTGTCCACCCGGTGGAACCCACAGATATTTTTTCAAACTCTATGCCCTGGATAGCCTAATCAATCTCGCAAGCGGTATTACCAAGGCGCAATTGCTGGAGGCCATGGTGGGGCATATTCTGGATGAAGGGCAGTTGATGGGGAAGTACAAGAGGTAAACGCATATTGCAATTTTGTTTAAATTTTCATATATTTGTCTACGTCCGGCGGTTTAATGGCTGGGCAGGGCTAAACCCCTTAGTTGCAACGTTGGGGTATACTCTGTCTCAATTAGCAGTCCTATTCAATTGCAAAATAATAATGGACCCAATCACTATCAACCCACCCATAATTTGCAAGGGCGCCATCACTTCGCCCAAAAACAGGGCGGCAATAATTCCCGCCGATATCGGTTCGAGTGTCGCGGTGATACTGGCATGCGTCGGCTGTATTCGTTTGACGCCTTCGAAATAGAGCCCAAATGGGAAAATGGTTCCGCAAACGCCGATAAACAATATCCACCCCCATTGAACGAGAGAGTAGTTGTGGAGAAATCCTTCCAACGGAGGATGAAGGATATTCCACATCAAGGCGGCGAACAGCATACCGTAGACCAAGACTGTCCAGGGCGTGTATTGGCGCATGCCGTATTCACTTAAAATAGAATAAACGGCAAATGAGACCGCGGCCAGGATACCCGCGATGATTCCGACCCGGTTCAATGCAAATATCTGCAGATTATATGCGCCCACCACCAGAAAACACCCGATCAGCGTTCCTGTGATGGCCAGCGTAATATTAAGCCTCAGCTTCTGGCGCTGGATGAAAACGACGTACAAGGCCACAAATACCGGACCGGTATAGTGAAGCAGTATGGCAGCGGCGACATTGATTTTGCTGATGGCCAATAGGTAAAAAAACTGCGCAGAACCAATACCGAACACCCCCAGACCGATGAAGTAGGGTAAACTTTTTAGGGATATTTTAAGAAGTGTCGGATATCTCAGGCATAACCAAAGCAGCAGACCGGAAAATGCCAGGGTAGTCCTCATTTGAATCAATTGAAAAGCAGTGATGCCGTCGTTAAAAAGAAATTTAGCAGCAGTCCCGGATATGGCAAACAAAATGGCGGCCAGACAAACGTATAGGTACCCAAGCCTGGCTTGGTGTTGATCGATTTTATTCATTCAGGCCATTCTGCAATACTTGTTAAAATGTTTTTATTTGGTAATGTGACAAAGTAAAAATAATATACATGTGCTGATGAAATTCAAAAATATAAACGTTGCTAGGAAAGAACAGCCGGTACAGTAGCCGGGCGCAGTTTTCTTAGCGTATTGTTCAAGGCATTTCTTATCACCGCTGGATAATTTTTTCTTATTCAAGGCCGCGGCAACATTAGCCTGCATGATGGTCATATTCGACATAGCCAAGCAAATGCTCGCAATATTCGGATTTTCCCACACTACTTTGAGCTTCGCCTGTTCCTCAGTATATCCTTTATCGATAAAATTTTGGGTCATTTTCAACGCATCATCAGTTTTCGAACCTATGTTTGCATAAAAATTAGCCAGAAAGGCTGCCTGGGTCTTCATGGCGGTCAATCCAATTCCTGCTTCGGCACAGGCATCAACCGCTCGTTTCATTTTATCTTTTACCATCAGACGGTAATTATAACTCGTCATTATACCATCGATCCACCCGAGTTTAGCTGCCGCAAGCATACTGTTTTCCATGTTTTTATGGGCACTAAAACCAAAAAATCGTATCTTTCCACACGCGATCTATCCAGGGTTTCCAAATCCGCCAAAAATTGAGAAAAACAACCAGAAAAGTATTCCTTGAATAATCCATCCGATTATGCAAACGCCTACAGCACGTAAAGTACTATTATAATCAAGCGCCTGTCTTACAGCGATGATCATTGCAACCAACATCCAGATTCCAGAAATTAAAAAGATGATCCCTTGAAAAAAAGGGATTATGCCTAATACCCGAAGTAAACCAGGAGCGCTGGAAAATCCGATTGTACGAAGTAATTCACCATGGTCTGCTGTTGTCTGCGGTTCCGGTAATAATTTGGTTCCAATAAAATAGGTGATATAAGCCCAGATATACCAGCCGACAAGAGCTGTTATCGTACCGAATAAGATTCCTGTCATACCTGATGTGCCGATGCTTCCAATTCCAGCAGCCACCCCTGAAAGCACAACGACTCCCATTGCCTGACCCATAGCACCTTTATCGGCTTCAACCTCTTCATACAAATGAACATCCAATTTAGCCGCCCGAATGATTCGATCTTGAAAACTTGCCATCATTACCTCCCGTCTGCAACCATAGCCTGGTTTTATCTTTTTTCGGAATTTGAATCTGTCTGCGATCCCAACATATCGTATTCGTTTGGTTTGGCCAAATATTGTCTCGATATGAGGATATGTCGGGTTAATCGAGTTTCTGATTTGCGGTTTATCATGGATTCGGTTGAAATTCCAGAAAACAAAAGTCTGGTAAAAACTTATCTTTTCGATAAGTCCCTGGCAAGGTTTTCGTGCGTAACCTTTTTTTACGTATACGTGCCCAACCCGGACAAGCTCAGCCGGTCCCAGCGCAGCGGAGATCCCGCTCGCGGGGTTCCAGCGAAGCCTAAATCCCGTTTTATCGGGGAAATGAATATTAAAGAATGAAGATTTGTGGTATCGCTCGCGCAGTGCAGGCGCTTGCGCCGCGTGTCGCTCTGTCTTTTTTATTTAAATCGATAGTATTGCTCTCCGAGCCGTAGGATCTACGAGCCGGAGGCTAAAATATTCAATCCGTCTATGCCATAAATCATGTGCAAATATGATGTGGTTTCAATAAATAAAATATTTTTTTTGCTTTTAGTACAAAAAATTGATTTGGGATATTATTACTAATTTGCTACGATAGAGCAAAGCGACATCCACAAATATTTAATTTGCACTATTCAATTTTCAATCCCGGCTAGTCCGGGTCAGGATATACCAGTGAAAAAATTAATGACCGGTAATGATGCAGCCGCCGCCCGACAGGCACTTAAAACCGTTCAGGAGATCTTCGATGGCTGATAAGAAAAAATCCAAAGCACAGATAGCCGCTGCGACGCAACCCACGACGGCCAATCGAACCGGCAGCTGGCGCTTTGAAAAGCCTGTCTTTGTGGAGCAGGTCGCACCGTGCCGTGAGGCATGCCCGGTTGGTGAAGACATACCCGCCATCATGGCCCTAAATGACTCCGGAGCTTTCGAAGAGGCTTACCGGCGGATACTGCTTGAGAATCCCTTCCCGGGTATCTGCGGTAAATTATGTTTTCACCCCTGCGAAAAAGTTTGTAACCGTAAACGTTTCGACCAGGCGGTTTCGATTCGGGATCTGGAAAACTATGTATCGCATACCGCCCGTCAATCAGGGCTGAAAATCGAGCGACCGCAATCAACCCGGACACCCAAAGCGGCCGTGGTTGGGGGCGGACCGGCAGGCCTTTCCAGTGCCTATTTTCTAGCCTGTCTGGGATATCGCGTCACCATTTTGGAAAGGAGACCCAATCTGGATATATATACTCGGACCCGGAGGGCACCCGGGATATTACTGAGGCATCTGGAATGGGAAGTCGGAAGGGTCTTTTCCCTGGGTATCGACCATTACTTGAATGTAAGACTGTCACGAAATTATATTCAAGATTTCACTGCCGAATTTGATGTTATCTATATCTCTGCCAAAGCCAAGCGGACACTTCAGCGCCTGCTAAAAAACGCGACCAAAGACATGCAGACGGAGCGTGTGACACTTCCAACAGGTGCGAAACGAATCCAGACAGTTTTCCTATCCAGGATCCGCGGGACTGATGCCAGAGTGATATATCGGGAGCCCTTTTCTGCAGCAGGCGCAACGGATCCTGGAAAAAAGGATGCCGACCTTTCAAAACACATCGTGCGCGAAATTGCGGCCGGTAAGTTCGCTGCCATGGTCATTGATATTTCTTTTCAGAATGCTGATTTGCAATCTGTCCGGCAGTTTACTTCAGGCAGACTCGGTGCGCTTTCAATGGAGTCCTACCGGCAGAGACGACGTTCCAGTTCAGCGCACCAAACCGAACATGTGGTCCGTTTTTCAGATCTGAACACCGCCTCTTTCCGGAAATCAAACCGAATCCAACCGTCACAACGCGACGGGCGCTATTCTAATCGACAGGCCGTTCGATCTGCTCGCCGCTGTTTTAAGTGCGGCAGAATGCCCGCGTGCAGCCATTGATTGGGTTAAAGAGTAGACCACGGAAACTCATCCTGTGCATGCCCCGGGAAAACTCAAAGTCACCATTAACTCAATTAGATAGAAACGGTTTGATCTCTCAGATACGACACTAAAATCCCAAATCACAGTACCCACCCTTCAAGTTCATATCATAATACATTTCAATAATTCATATTCAGCAAACTACTATTTTTGTCCGTATATGACGAGCAGCCGGGGCCCGGTGTTGATGTTTACAGGTGTAAAAGGTTAAAAAAGTTGACTTGCCCGAATTCGTCCGTATTTTCATAAATTAGTAAATAAAATCGAAGGAGATGCAAATGCAAAAAGTCGACAACGGCATATTTGTAAGTGTCGCGTACACCGGGACGCTTGAAAATGGTGAGGTGTTCGATACCAGCGAGGGGCGCCGCCCACTTGAGTTCCAGACCGGTGCGGGGCAGCTGATTAAAGGATTTGAAGATGCCGTGATAGGTATGTCTCTGAATGAAAAAAAGGAATTCACCCTGATGCCCGAAGATGCCTATGGTATGCGCGATGAAAGCCGGTTACAGGTTTTCCCCCGCTCCGATCTTCCCGCGAGCGTGGAGCCGAAGGTGGGCGACACCATGGCTTTCTCCACGCCCGAAGGTCAACAGATACCGGCCAGGCTCATAAAAATGGATGCTGAAAACCTGACTTTCGACCTGAATCACCCGCTTGCAGGGGAATCACTCACCTTTGCCATCGAAGTGGTCGGCCTCAGCGACACCCCCACCCAGGAATCCCATGGTTGCGGATCCGGCTGTGACTGCAGTTCGGGATGTAGCTGCTGACAAAAACCCGGTGACCGGTCCAGCAACCTTTTTTCCGAAAAGTGCCACTCCCAGACCCAAGGGAAACATGAGGTCGTGATGACAAACGGAATCCGGACCTATATAGACCGAGAGGTTTTTCACTTCATATCTCTTAGGCCTTACCGTTTTTCTTTCGCCAGAATTCTTTCCCTCGTAAGGCGCGTGTTGAATCTTTTATAACAGGAGCAGGAAATGAGTCTATCAAAACAATTCAATTTCGATGTCCAACCAGGCTTTGAATCGGAATTTAATCAAAATAAT
>JBAVYC010000654.1:0-2064 GCA_049698595.1 Desulfobacterales bacterium
AATAAGTGCGTACCTGGACCACCTCCTCATTCAGTTTTCGGGTTATCCGCGTGCCAGGCCCGGAACCAGAGCCGGTGGCACGATTTCTTTTCCTCCTTTTCGTTGGTTGAAGATTCGTTTGGGACGCCGGGCTGTGACTCGTCGTCGCGAACACTCTTGAGGTTCAAGGTCCTCTATTCAAACAAACTGCACAATTGATGCCATGGCTGTAAACATGCATGTTCAGCGGATATTTGGATTTATAAGTGCTTATAAAATAAACTAAAAATTAACTGATTGTTACTACAGGGGATTGAACGAAAGACCTGACAGCATTTGGATATCAGGGTGAGATAACGTTACATTTTGGCAGACAGTAACGCTCGGTAACGTTTAATGCTAAGTTAACATATCGGCGCAGGAATTTTGTGCAAGGGGAGTCCTGTCATCAAAAATCTATCAAATTTTAAAGGTAAGCCCGGCTGTTTTTACCGATCATCACCCGGTTGCTCATCCCCCGAACTAATATGTAAGCGCCGCCACTGGCCTGAAAACCGGCCAGTTTATTCGGAAAAGAAACTCTGAAAAAAGAGAATATCGAATGTCGAAGTAAGGTATTCTGTCTCTTTTATTTGTAGCCGCTCACACAAATTCTCCGGTTCTTGAGGTCCTTCTTTCTCGAGAATATTAACTATTTTTTGCTGAACGGGGGTCAATTTGAGGGCGGTGGCTTCCTCCTTCGCGAATGTCATGGCGCTATGAACTGCCCACGGGTCACATACCCTCAGCGGAGAAAGAAGATCCATGTAGCAAGCTTCGCAAAGAATCTGGCCATGAAGCGCTCTTTGTTCACCTTCAGCTACAACCGTCTTACAACGCTCGCATTTCAAAGTTTTTCCCCCTTTTTACACTTTCCCCATAACCTCCCGCCTGGAGGATCACTAACGCTTGATCTTTCAGGTCGGGCACGATGCTTTACCCATATTCGATTTATCCGCTCCTTTAGCTATCCAACCCAGGAACCGCTTGAGCATTCCGGGCTTCTCACGCTTTTCTGGAGGGAATGTTTTTTTTGAGACGGAAACAAAGTTATGTTTCTTTGCGTCGTTTTGATTTTTGTTTTCAGGCTTCAATCGTTCCCACTCACTGTTTAGAAGGTCGTTTTGCCCGATTTCATCCCTCGCTCACCCCGCCGGAGTCACCCTGCGGTTTGGCTTTGGTCGGTTCCAATTCTTCAATGATTTGTTTCAGTCGAAATTCTCTGGCCTCAACTTTGACCATCATCATACCGAATGATTCGGCAAGTTCGCTAAAGATGCCGGGATATCGACCTTTTTTTGCGAGTTCAAATAATCGCTCGGTATCGGCCTTGTCATATTTGCCGGAGGCAATTTTTTTACAGCAGGTATTGAGCATTTCAAACAAATCTAAATAATATCCTTCAAATCCCATGGTAGGTCCCTAACCCGGACAAGCCGGAATTGACTATTGAATGTTCAAACGAAATCATTCAATCATTTGAAGATAGGGAAAACAGCCAATATAATTTTTTGGCACAAAGTGCACAAGAATAATTTCTAAGCACCTATAGCATCGGTTATCATGCTTCAGAATCATTGGTGGATTTCCGGCGATAACGGCTCGACAAGCTCATATTCTGACAAACATTTCCTTATGGCATTTTCAATACTTAAACAAAATGCATGATTGATGCCATGGCTGCAAACACGCTTGATCAAAGGTCGGTTTAACCTATATGTTCCTGTATACTTATCTAAAAATAATCTGATTGCTGCTATGGAGATTGGACGAATAGCCTGGAAACATCTGGATATCAAGGTGAGGTAACGTTAACTTTGGCTTCAGGTAACGTTGTGTAACGTTTTGATGCTGTAATTTTGATTTAATAGTCATGGGGAATTCCTTTGATGAGCAACCTAAGATGATCTCGATCATCAAGATCTTTTTCCCATCTATATCACTAATTTCCAATCAGTTAATTTGGTACGATAAGCATAAATATATTGTGCATTATTATTGACTTTTACAGCTAAATTCATTTACCAATACCGATTGGACTAATTT
>JBAVYC010000655.1:0-2789 GCA_049698595.1 Desulfobacterales bacterium
CTATTAGGAATTGTGTGCGCTGGATTATTATTGTCATGCAAATCACCACCCCTTTTTAAGGTTATTCCCGCACCTGTCACTCAGGAATCCGGTGATACCGGGCTTGCAGAATTGCTCAATTCTATCAGGATTGAAGAAAGGCTAGCCGGTTAAATTGGGAGACAACACAACGAGCTGTATTTCCTGATTTGGATATGCTTCCAGAATATGAAATTTTCCATCATTATGGCATAGGTATTGAGCGGAAAACGGCAAGAAACGATCCGGAGATATTAAATAAGGCCAAAAAAGCTGACGCTGATCTTATATCATCGACTTAATTCCACAAAATCACTGTTGGGTATGCGCTGAATGAATTTTGCTTTTTTGCACCGTAATTTCTCGAAATGCGAAAAATGGCGGCATCTATTATAGCAAATATCATAGAAAACTTTTCCAGCTATCAGGGACTGCACTAAACAAAAGGGTTACACAGGGTGTCATCAATGCGCTGAATTTCCTTGTCAGCATATTGAAGATTTTCCCATGACTGTCGGCAAAAAGGTCATTTTGCGGGCTATTCCGTATTGGCGTGAGGTTGGTACTGAGAAATGGATTCAAGATGAAGAGGCTCGCTGGCAGTAATCGCAGCGTCGACAAAAACCTTGTCGTATCGCTTCCGGATACTTTCGATTTCATCCTTTTCCGCAGTGGCGAGCATAAAATTGCCGGAAGTAAACACGGACCAGTTACAAAAAAATTTATCCCAATTCTTTAAGAGCATCCCGCATCAGGTTTCCAATTGCCATTTTCTGCGGGCATCGCTTCTCTGCAGATGAAAAATCCAGGCGGGCTATCTTTGCACGGACTTTCTCCGGGATACCATTGAATACTGCAATGGCATGGTTGCGGTCGCCATAATTGCGAGAGTACATCAGGCATCGCATCACATCACCGATGGGAACCTGGCCGTGAATCGACGATTCGCATATTTCAGTACAACCGGCGCAATAATCCGAATGGGTTTCTTGGGCATATTGATGGAGTAGATCCATGTCCCGGGCAGAAAGCTTTGTTTTATTCATCGCAGCAGCCACATTGGCCATTAGAATTGTCATATTTGGCATCTCTGAGCAAATGTTGGCAATGTTCGGATTTTCCCACACGGCCTTGAGTTTGGCCTGGGCATCGGTATAGCCCTTTTTTAGAAACCGGCCCGCTAGCTCGAACTCAGTCTCGGTATTTGTTTTCACCTGACCGCCGCCCTGGGTTTTCATGGCAGTTAAGCCAATACCCGTCTTTGCACAAGCATCTACCGCACGCTTCATGCGATCAGTATGCATCAAGCGGTAATTGTAGGTCATCATAATGCCATCGATCCAGCCGAGCTTGGACGCACCCAACAGACAAGATGCCATGTTGCTGTGGGTGCTAAAGCCAAATAGACGTATTTTTCCCGCTGCTTTTGCTTTTTCCGCCCATACCCGCGTATCGTCATCTATCTCGCTGATCTCGCTTATACTATGGACGAAGAAAAGATCGATAAAATCTGTTTTCATCCTCTCCAGGGAATCGTTAAGATCTTTTGTCATTCCGGCCAGCGTCCATGCGTGGGACTTGGTGACGATAAAGATCTTGTTGCGGTCTTCAGGAAATTTGGTAAAGTACTTACCAATGCCTTTCTCACTTTTTCCGCCCATATAGGAATGTGCTGTATCCCAATAGGTTACTCCCCATTTGGCAGCCTGTCGCAGTAGCAGTGGACTCATGGATGTATTCAAACTACCGCCAAAGGAAAGAATGGGTACCTTTATCCCGCTTTTTCCAAAAGGTCTGGTGGGCATCGTCTGCTCTTCTTCTGAGGCCTTGGCCGACTGATCAAATGGTGCAATGATCGCTCCGGCACCGGTTAAGCCGGTGACTTTCAAAAAATTCCTGCGGGACAAATTAGATTTCTTTTTAGACATACTACATTCTCCGAAATTAATTATTTAGATCACTTGGCGGTTTGATATCAAGTCGCGATAAATTGAGAGACTTTCGGAAAAGGCCAAAAATGGCGAGTCCAATTTTCCTACTAAGACGCAGTCTCTGTATGGTATATAATTGCCTTTTTAATTCTGGAAGGTGTCATCGGAAGCTCGTACAGGCGAATGCCGATAGCGTCGTAAACCGCATTGGCGATCACAGCGCCCATGGGTGTGATGGCCGGCTCGCCACACCCCTGCGGCGGCATGCCAGGATTGTCTACCAATACGGTCTCAATTTTGGGCAGCCATGAAAACCGAGGCAGTTCGTAGGTGTCAAAGTTCTCATCGAGGATTTTACCACCTCTGAAACGAATCTCTTCACTTAAGACGTACCCCAGTCCCATGGTGATGCAGCCTTCTATTTGTAATCTGACGCCCTCTGGGTTGATCACCTCACCTGTATCCTGCGCGCAAACAACCCTTTGTACCCGAGCCGCCCCTGACGTCTCGTCGACCTTGACTTCGGCCATGGTGGCAACGTAGGTTCCCTTGTAATCCGTGCAGGCAATGCCAAAGCCTCTCTCGGTTGGTGCCTTGGCGAATCGGTGACCGAACTTTTCGGCGGCAGTATTAAGTACCTTGCGCATGCGTTTATCCGTCAGATGGTTGAGACGAAATGTTAGCGGATCCAGACCAGCTGCTGCGGCCATAATGTCAATTTGGGATTCCATGGCAAAAACATTGCTGTTGCTGCCGGGTCCCCGCCATGCGCCAACAGAGAAGGGATGCGTCTGACTGCCGCCACCCATCCACCCGCCGCGGGCGGCAACACGCTGGTTG
>JBAVYC010000656.1:0-2303 GCA_049698595.1 Desulfobacterales bacterium
GCCTGTCTATAGCTATTTTGCGATAAAAAAAAATTAGTGCCCTTGTAAATCATTGATCATATTGCGTTCCCTCATATATGCGTCGGGACTGCGGATAATTCATTATACGTCTCGGAATTTCTACAAATCGTTGGAAATATGGCGTTTTTTATGGCCATCCAAGTTAGGAAGCCACATGGAATGATGGAATAGTGGAATGTTGGCCTCCAGCTCGGAAAGCTGCTGAATCCAGGATATGGTATAGGAAGATGAAGGCCGTTTAGTCATCATATTACCGCTAATTAAAGAATCACTCAAGTTAGGTAAAGTCTAAGTCTCATATTAAGGCCTGTCATCTTTTTTTTGATGGATTGCCGGCTGATTTACAGTCCCGACGCATATATGAGGGAACGCAATATGATCAATGATTTACAAGGGCACTAATTTTTTTTTATCGCAAAATAGCTATAGACAGGCTGGTATCGTTTTGTTAGTATAGCCTTGAACCATTATAAATTAAAATACGGGAGATCAAGGAGATGCTTGCAAATGAGACCGGTTCGATCACTCAAAGCGGTCGCAAGATCAGCAAGGCAGAGATTGAGCAAATTAAAGAGACCGTTGATTTATGTTGGCGATTAAGTCGTTATGAATTAGCACAGACAATCGCGGAGAATTTAGGCTGGTACACGGCATCGGGCAGTTTGAAGGTTGATGGCTGTGTAAAATTATTAGAACGGCTTGAATCTGAAGGGATTTTTCAGCTTCCTAAAAAGCGGGGTGTATCAAAGCCCAAAATAAGATCCATACCGATAACCGCGCGCAGCGCCCCTGTGGCAGATATTGACTGTAAGCTAAGGCAATTGGATTTTGTTAAGCTGCAAGCTGTAAGTGCCCCTCGAGATATGGAGTTGTGGCAAGAGTTTGTATCGCGCTACCATTATCTGGGTTACAAAAAGCCGTTTGGATATTATTTGCATTATTTTATTGGCAGCGATCGGGGCATATTGGGTTGTGCGTTATTTTCCGGTGCCGCTAAGAACATCGGAGTGCGGGATCGATGGATTGGTTGGACGCCAGCCCAGCGGATGCGCAATTTGGCATGGGTGGTTAATAATTCAAGATTTTTAATATTTCCCTGGGTAAAGGTAGCCAATCTTGCCAGCCATGTGTTGGGTCAAATTCACAAACAAATCCGAGCGCACTTTCAGCAGCGTTGGGGGTTTTGCCCGGTTTTGTTGGAGACTTTTGTTGATCCGCAAAAATATAGAGGCAGTTGTTACAAAGCCGCCAACTGGTGCTATTTGGGTATGACGACCGGCTTAGGGCATGTGCGTCAGGGTAAAAGTTACCGCACGAGTGCCAAGAAGATTTTTGTTAAGCCGCTGGTAAAAGAGTATCGGCAGCTGCTTTGTAATGAAGATCTGGTTGGGAGGGCGCCGCTATGAGCCGGCCCAGCCGTCGTGCAAATCGCCAGAGCATTTTAGAGCTAAGAAAGCAAAAAAAGAAGGCTGAAAAGAAGCTGCGTCAGACCAAACAGGGCCGGGGTGTGATATTAACGCCTGGGTCGGTTATATCCAATGGTAAAAGCCAGTTAAAGGATGTCGCGCAAGAAAGTCAAGCCCGTCAGCAGGCGGTCAGCGAGCAAGTTCGTATCTTTCGCAATCAACTGCCGATATTATTAAAGCGTCTATCGCGGATTGAAGATCCGCGAAATGCGAAAAAGACCAAGTATCAGCTGACACTTTTGATAATATACGGCATTTTGAGTTTTGTATTTCAGATGTCTTCGCGTCGTGAGGCCAACCGTGAGATGAGCTTGCCGATGTTTAAGCAAAATTTGAAACTGCTGTTTCCCGAGCTTGAAGACTTGCCTCACAGTGATACGCTGATGCGCTTGTTAGAACGAATTGATGTGGCTCAAATCGAAAGTGCGCAACTGGACTTGGTAAAAAGTTTGATTCGCAAAAAGAAATTTTACCGTTATCTGATTGATGGCCGTTATCCGATTGCCGTTGATGGGACCCAAAAGTTTTCTCGCGACTATCTGTGGAGCGAAGAGTGTCTGCAACGTAAGGTTGGCAACGCTGATGGGGATCAGATGCAGTACTACGTTTACGTTTTGGAAGCCAGCCTGGCGTTTTCCAATGGCATGACGATTCCGCTGATCAGTGAATTTTTAAGTTATCGCGACGGCGATACGGATACGGACAAACAGGACTGCGAACTAAAAGCGTTTAAAAGACTGGCGGCACGTTTGAAATCTGAATTTAAACGCCTGCCTATTTTGTTGTTGTTAGACGGGCTATATCCCAACGGGCCGG
>JBAVYC010000657.1:0-1916 GCA_049698595.1 Desulfobacterales bacterium
GGTGACAACAGAGGTTTCAGCAAGAGACATGCCAAACCATTGAAAATCAATATGTTACTTAATTTCAGTTATTTACTAAAAGGATGAGAAAAGTGGAAATCGATGAATATGAGAATAAACTAATAAAATTGTGACAAAAAGTTCATATGCTTTTGGGTGGGTGTGTTATGGATCTTCCAGGGGTAGAGGGTTTAGCAGAGATGCGGGGATAAGAGATGATCTATACAGTTTAAACCAAATTTTCCGATAATATATTTATGGGTCAAAAACCAGACATAGATGCTCCGCAGCAATATCCTTGGCGCGGAAAATTCATGACAAGAACCCAGATCGATGATTATCTTTCCGGCAACAAGGTCAAATGCCTTCTTTGCGGCAAAATGTACAGGACCCTTCACCAACACCTTAGACGGACGCACGGCATCACGGTTGATGATTATAGGGAACGATACGGTTTACCGTGGAGACAAGGACTATGCGGAGTGGAAACCAGCGAGAAGCTTAGCAAAAACATGTTTGATCGACGGAAAGAGGGGTTCCGGCCACCCATAAAAAAGACCTGGAACAATTCAGAAAGAGCGAAAAGTAGACCGGACCAACCGTTCCTCGTAAAAGCCAAAATCGAAAGCCTAACGCCTGTCATCGAAAAGCTTAGGAAATATAGGGACCAGGATTTCAAGAACGTTCTCGTTAAGATGCTCAAAGAAAAGAAGGGACTAAACGAAGCATGCAAAGACGCTGGAATGCCTCATTTCAAGGTTGTTTCGAAGTATGCCAAAAAAAATGCGGAGTTCCGAAAAGAGCTTGAAAGGACCTATGAGCAGCTCCCATATTCAGTTCAAGCCGGAGCAGGCAGGCTACCAGAAAAAAAGTTTAGGAAAGACTTGTTGAGATTGAAGCGGTCCGGGATCACGGTCGCTGACATGTCGAGGCTGCTGGGTGTATCCAGGAGCTTAATCGATAACAGGCTGAAGGCTGTTTCAGTGGATGAAGCTGCAGACGGCGACGAATGAAAACAAATAGATTTTTCAGGCAACTACTAAAGCAAACCCCCCGACAAAAAGATATAGCAACACATTAGGTTCAAGCTTTCTTCTACGAACCAAAACAACATCCCTAAGCATCAAAACAATAAGAGCAGCAATGCATGTCAAACCGTATTTTCTGGCAACAAAAATTGGAATATGTTGAATGTAGAAAAGAGAACATTCTTTTTCGCTTTGAGCATATTTGCTCTTATTTCCATTTCCGGAGCCAACAAGAAAAGCAACCGGACCCTTTATTTCTGTGATACACATTAGCCTGCCATTCATGATTATGACTGCAGAGCCACCACACTTTCTTACCGCTGCCGGGTGTGACATCTTTTGGAGTTAATTTCCCGTTTTTGGTTGGGTGCCATTCCTTTGCCAATTTAGGATTTTTAGTTTGCAAACAGTTATCTTCGCAAACAGCCTTACCGGCACAATAGGGACACCCGGTGCCATCTGATCTGCTACTAATTAAAGCTTTCCATTCATGGTTATTCTTACAGATCCACCAGGCTTTTTTACGAGAATATGGTGCTACATTTTTCGGCGTTTGATTACCGTTTTTAGTCGGATGCCACTCTTTTGATAATTCAGGACATTCAGTTATTAATTTGAGATTCCGACGCCCATCTCTACCCGCGCAGTAAGGGCATCCATTTCCCTTAGCCCTTGCATTAACTACAGCATCCCATTCATGGTTCTTCTCGCAGATCCACCAGACTTTTCGACTAGAATTTAAAGTCACATCCATCGGCGTTAGGTTGCCGTTTTTAGTTGGATGCCACTGTTTAGATAGTCCCGGATTTTTAATCGACAAATTGTCCCCATGGTTAGCATAACGGGCACAGCAGGGGCATCCAGCGCCATTATTTCTGCTGCTAATTG
>JBAVYC010000658.1:0-7704 GCA_049698595.1 Desulfobacterales bacterium
TGTTGCCCCAGATACCGGCGACTTTAGCGGCTGCCAGAAACACATAATCCGGCTTTTCTTTCTTGAAAAAAAGTCTCAACCTGCCCCTGCCGGATCAAATCAAGCTCGCCATGGGTTCGCGTAATAATATGGGTATAGCCTTCCGAATTCAGTTTGCGGACGATTGCCGATCCCACCAGACCCCGGTGGCCGGCAACAGAAATTTTAGATGTTTTTTCCATTCGCACTCCTCAAAGTGCCCAAAGCCGGGCTATTCCAAGTCATAATGCAGTTTTAAAGCATTATTAATCTCTTCCATGATCTCATCCGGGAGGTATCCGAGGCGCTTAATAAGCCGGACTTTATCTACTGCTCTTGTCTGATTCACCATAACTTTTGAACGGGTCCTCAAACCTCCGATGCCGGCTGAGACCTCCACCTCGAAAGAATAAACACGCGTCACATTTGATGTAATGGGAGAAATAGAGACAATGGGCGAATGAGCGTTGTTTATGTTATTAGAAACAACAAGCACCGGTCGGATTTTTTTAGCTTCAGCACCGACTGTTGGATCAAAATTGACAAGGAAAACATCCTTCCTTTTAATCGAGGCCATCATTAATGGCTCCTTCAAGCTCCTTGTTAATCCTATGAATTTCTTTTGCCGCTTCCTGGTATTCGATAGCAAGTCTTTGATCTCTTTTTTCTTTAACCAACCGCATAATACCCTCTGTAATAAAACGGCTCCTTTTTCTGGATTCTATCTCTTGCGATAATTCCCTGAATACATTCTTGGGAATGCTGACATTGATACGGACCGTATCCATTGTGTCCTCCCAGTGTGTTTTTTTTAGAATAATAATCTATAACATTTTCAATGTCAATATTTTTATGTAATTGAAGCCTTCAGCAAATCATGTTTCTGCAGATGAGGTGCGATGTTCCAGATGTGTGGTAACGTTTCTTTTTGAATATATAACGTTTAACAAAGGGCATTTCTCAGCAGATTTACGTTGCGTACGTCAATGTGTCTTATAGCATCTTTTATTTCAGAATTCTGGAACTCCGCATGCTTTTCAGAGATCTTGGTGATTGGATACCCAGCCGTCACAGATCGATACAATTAAAGAATATGGATTAATCCGCGGAAATTATAAGAGGATAACGATAAGAGCCGGATTTAAGCCTCAACAAGCGCATAGGGTCTGGGTCAAAATAAACAAGTGGCAATCGGTAGCGCCCAGAGAGGTTCGATTTGTCATGGGCTTATATGGAACGGAAGGTAGGGACTGATGAAAATACAATATTGATATGGCCGCGAAAAGGCGCAAAAAGCACAAAAATAATTCATAAGGCCTAACCATCTCAACGCGAAACCACGAACCACGGATTCAGCAAATTCTCCTTGTTGTAGATCAGCGGTTCATTGGTTTCATATTGCAAAACCTTGCACCCTGCATTTTCGGCGATAGCCTGCCCTGCCGCCGTATCCCATTCCATGGTCGGCCCTGTCCGCGGATAGATATCCGCCCTGCCCTCGGCCACCAGACAAAGTTTAAGAGAACTCCCGGCAGAGATAAATTCAACCTCGCCGTGCTCCTTTCGTTTATCTTCCACAAATGCTTTCAGCTCGGGTGTGGCGTGGGAACGGCTGCCGATAATGGTGAACGGGCGGTCGGGTAAATCATAGACGGGTAATTTGGCTGCCGCAGCGATGATGCTGTCGAATGTTTCCGCTATTTTCTCATTTCCCGGTCCGCCAGCTTGATTATTAAGCGTCTCAATCAAATCGGTTTCCAGTTGTTTGATACTGTCCCCGGAATCAACTTTAAAGGATCCCTGATCGTTTAAAGCAAAATAGAGAACGTCTTTGTCAGGCACATAAATGACTCCCCCCAACGGTTTCCTATCACGAATCATGGCGATATTAACGGTAAATTCGCCGTTTTGTTTGATAAATTCTTTGGTTCCGTCCAAAGGGTCGATGAGCCAGTAGGTTTCCCAACTTTTTCTCTCCACATAGGGAATGTCTTTGCCTTCCTCGCTTAAAATCGGGATAGCTAATTTCCCGAGACGCTTGACAATTACTTCATGGGAGCGCCTGTCCGCCAGCGTGAGAGGAGATTTATCAGCCTTTTTTTCTATTTTGAAATCAGAAGATCGATAGACCTCCAGAATTGCACGGCCGGCTTCAATGGCTGCCGCCACGGCTGTCAACAAGTAAAATTTATCGTTCATCTATCTCTCCAGGTTTAGTTCGTTAGGAGCGTTGAGATGGTTAAATCCTTCTACTTTCCGAGTATGCCCTTTTTACCGTGGATGGTCAACCTTAACCTTGAAAATCTAATTATTCGGAAGTGTTAACCACTTGGGGCTGAAAGCTCAAGGCTCAAAGCTAAAAAACAAACCCCGCATACCCCACAAAACTGACCCCCGATAATTTGTCATAGCTGGTAGCATAAGCAAGCTCATCGGCCTGATCCGCACCCAGGTGCTTGCGGTTTCTATGGCGGTGGCGACGGTTCCGGTACTCCAGGCATATTGGCAATACGAGGCCCGACGCTGTACATAAAAAAAACAGTCTTGACAAGATTCGATTGTGATATCATAATACAACCAAAACGTAACCAAAATAGAGGTTGGTATGAAAAGTATAACCGTGAGAAACATTCCAGATGAACTGCTAGATAGGCTAAGGACGTTGTCTGTTCTAGAAAAGAGAAGTCTTAACAATGAAATACTAATGGTTTTGGAAAAAGGGCTCACCAGGGAATCGGAATACAAAACCAAATTTAAAAACCATCTCTCGATGGATACCCAGATAAAGATATGGCAAAATCTCTGTGGACAATGGAAAGACAACAGAAGCACCGATGAAATCATAAAGGATATTATCTATAGCCGATCGGAAGGTAGAAGCGTAGATTTGTGATCTTACTGGACACCGATATTTGCATAGAACTTCTCAGAGGGAATTTCAACGTCATCGAAAGAAGGCAGGGTTATGATGAGAAGGTTGCTATCTCTTTTATGACGGTTGCCGAATTGTTCTACGGTGCGGAAAAATCAAATAATAAAGGCAAAAATATAAACCTTATTGCGGAATTCTTATTAACCGTTGAAATTATTCACAGCGATTTGGAAATCCTAAAAAAATTCGGAAATTTAAAAGCCCTCTTAGGAAAAGCCGGCAAAATCCTATCCGATGCCGATATCTTTATTGCGGCAACGGCAATCGCTAAATGTAATATGCTCATAACTGGAAATGTAAATCATTTTAAAAGAATAGAAGAGTTAAGAATAGAGAACTGGATCCGATGAAAATGGGGAGATCGATGAGATGGTTTGGAACGTTTTGATTGTTGAGAGCGTTGAGAAAGGATCGGTGGAGGGAGGACAAAAAAGCCTTAAGACAGACTTTCAGATCTCTCGATAGTTCCTACTGGGTTTGTTCTTTTTTCATCCATCTTCCCTCGTCTTTCGTCCTTCAACTTGATCTTCACCGATTTTCACCCTCTCACCTTCTCATTTTCTCAACTTCTATCTTGCCACCTTTGAGCTTTCAGCCTTTCTCTACTTCATTCCGACTTCCGCATTCGTCGTTCCGAATTTCCTATACTCTCTGTCTTCTGTCGTCTGCCCTCTGTCCCCTGTCTTCTGTTTTCTGCTAAAAAACAATCCCCGCATACCCCACAAAACTGTCCCCCGGTGATTTGTCATAGCTGGTAGCGTAGGCAAGCTCGTCGGCCCGCTCCGCACCCAGGTATTTGGCGGCTTCTATGGCAGTGGCGGCGGCCCCGGCGCAACAGGCATTTTGACTAGAGCGGGCCTCGGCGATGACATTTTCAGGCGCCAGCGCCAGCATGGCGTCGATAACCCGACGATCGTTTTCGTTGCGCACCCAGTCTACGGCCTGTTTTCCGGTGCCTTTGGATACAAAACCATAATTGGTGCCGTAATGGGTCAGGTCGGTGGATCCGATAACCTTGACCCGCAGTCCCAGGCGCTTTGAAATCTCAACAACGGCACGACCGATTTCCAGGGAATTTTTATGCGGCGGTACACCCATGGCGACAATTTTGGCATCTTTGAAAAAGTATTTGATAAAGGGCAATTGAAGCTCCACGGTATTGTCCTGGGTAAAACGTTGTGGGGTTTCAAGCGTAAAGGAGAATTTTTGTGATAGTTCGGCAGCCAGGGTTTCTTCCACCGGGATCTCGCCAAAGGGCGTTTCCCATGCCCCCGCAGCCATCATATAGCAGGGGGAATCTGCATGCAGATGCATACCGAATAGCACCAGCACATCTGTGGTATCCTTACCTTTTAAACAATGGATCACATTGCAGGCGATGCTGCCTGAGTAATACCACCCCGCATGGGGTACGATGCCCCCCACCAGTGCTCTGCCCGGCGGAGTGAGATTTTTCCCCTCCACGAGAAAGCCGTTGATTTCCCTCTCACATTCGGAAGCGCTGGAGGGATACCAGCTTCCCGCAAATACCGCCTTTCTGACTTTTGCGGATTTCATGATTTACCTCCCTGGATGGTTTTGGTTTGGATGGTTGTGAAGGTTTCGATCGTTTGGATCGTGATCATGGTTGAATCTGTCGTGGTTGATTGGTTAATTCGTTGATTAGTTAACTGCTTGATTGAGGAGAAAAGGAAGTTATCCCTTTTTTACCTCCAACCTCAAGCGAAGCGCTCCTCAAACAGCCGAAGGCTCCCCTTTCAGCACAAGCTTTTTTGTTTTCATCTTCCTAGCTTCCCAGCTTTATAGCTTCTTCCCTCTGCCCTTTGCACCATGCTCTATGCCAATTCGCCCCCAACGGTCAAAGACCCTCCTTTAAGCCTTGAGCTTTCAGCTTTGAGCCTTTTTGTGCTTTTTCCCCTTTCGAGTCTCCCACAATATAAACAAACAAAAAGAGGATGTCCATGCCGATTTAGACTCTATTTATTGAAGTCACAACATATTTGCATATGATTTATGGCCTAGCCAGATTGGATATTTAAACAATTCTATCGATTTAAATGGAAAAGACAGAGCGAAGCCTCCCCTCCGGCCTGTAAGCATATGAAGCCTAGGGGCTGGAAGCGGGCTCGTAGGGGGTTGTAGCGCCTGCGCCTCGGAGAGCGAAACCACAAATCTTCAATCGTCAATATTCAATTCCAGCTTGTCCGGGTTGAGTATACCTTGACAGCTTGGCATTTATCATTATTCTTTAGTTCACGTTTCCTTGTAAGGATAGAAGATTACTTTGGTTACGAAATTTAACCCCTACAGGAGGATGTTATGTGGGATTATACAGACAAGGTGAAAGATCACTTTCTCAATCCACGCAACGTTGGTGTGATCGAGGATGCTGATGGCATGGGTGAAGTCGGATCTCTGTCATGCGGTGATGCACTGACATTTTATTTTAAGCTGGATGAAAACGACAAAATAAAGGAAGCTAAATTTCAAACTTTTGGATGTGCCAGTGCGATCGCATCATCCTCCGCATTGACCGAAATGGTAAAAGGTCTTACCCTGGAAGAAGCCAAAAAAATTACCAATGAAGATATTGCCGAATATCTCGGAGGTCTGCCCAAAGAAAAGATGCACTGCTCGGTCATGGGCCGCGATGCCCTTGAAAAAGCCATTACCTGCCATCTCGGCGAACCTGAAAAAGTGATTGAAGGTGAAATTGTGTGTGAATGCTTTGGGGTGACCGATCTTGAAATCAAGCGGGTGGTAACGGAAAACCATCTTTCCACCATTGAAGAGGTCACCGACTATGTGAAAGCCGGCGGGGGGTGCGGAAATTGCCATGATAGCATCCAGGAAATCATCGACACCATTCTAGGAACAGAGCGTCCAGCAAAGAAAAAAGTCGCGGTCCTGACGAATTTACAGAAAATTAAGTTGATCGAAGAGAGCATTGAGCGCGAAATCAATCCCAATCTTAAAAAGGACGCCGGCAGACTGGAACTGGTCGATGTGGACGGCAACCGGGTTATGGTAAGATTTGGCGGCAGCTGTGCTTCTTGTGTCAAATCCCCGATCACTCTCAAACATTATGTCGAAAGCAGACTGCGAGAGCTGGTAGCCCCTGAACTCGAGGTTGAGGAGGTGCAGTAATGAATGTCATCTACCTGGACAACAATGCCACCACCAAAGTGGCCCCGGAAGTGGTGGATGCCATGCTGCCCTATTTATCGGAGTTCTATGGCAATCCATCGAGCATGCACTCGTTTGGCGGCGATGTGGCGGCTCATATCAAACAAGCCCGTGAAAATGTTGCCGACCTGATCGGCGCGACAGCGGATGAAATCGTATTTACCAGTTGCGGCACGGAAAGTGACAGCACGGCCATACGGGCCGCCATTGAATCGAATCCCGACAGAAAACATATCGTCACTTCGCGGGTCGAACATCCCGCCGTCAAAAACCTGTACGAAACCCTGTCCAAAAAGGGCTATCGGGTAACCTTTGTGCCGGTTGACAATCAGGGGCACCTGGATCTGGATTATCTTTATAATAGTCTGAGCGATGACACCGCCGTCGTCAGCCTGATGTGGGCCAACAATGAAACCGGCGTCATATTTCCCATCGAAGAAATATCGCAGAGGATCAAAGACCGGGGCATTGTGTTTCACACCGATGCGGTTCAGGCTGTCGGGAAATTACCCATCGATATCAACGAAACCGGCGTGGATTTGCTGGCGCTGACCGGTCATAAACTCCATGCACCCAAAGGAATCGGTGCCCTCTACATCCGCAAGGGGACAAAGTTTTCTCCCTTTATGATTGGAGGCCATCAGGAGCGGGGCCGCCGGGGAGGAACCGAAAATGTGGCCTCCATTATCGCCCTGGGCAAGGCGGCCGAACTGGCAAAAGAGCATCTTGATGACAACGGATATGAACGTATCGGGAAACTGCGCGACAAATTGGAAACCTCCCTGTTGGCACAGATTTCTCATTCGATGGTTAACGGTGATCCCGAACATCGTCTGCTGAATACCACCAGCATTGCCTACGAATACGTGGAAGGCGAGGCTATCCTGCTGATGATGAACGAACACGGTATCTGTGCCTCATCGGGTTCGGCCTGTACCTCCGGCTCCCTTGAGCCTTCCCATGTACTGCGCGCCATGGGTGTGCCGTTTACGGCGGCCCACGGTTCTATCCGTTACAGCCTCAGCCGCTATACCACCGAAGAAGAAATCGATGTCGTTATTGAAAAAACACCTGCCATTATCGAACGCTTGAGGGGTATGTCGCCATTTTGGAAGGATGCAATGAAGTCTGCGGCGGGTTGATGAAGAAAAGCTCAAAACGGATGAATCTGGGTAGATCCAGATGGTTGCTCTCAGTGAGTGCGTTAAGATCGTTATTATGGCCGAATTTGGTTTGGTGGATTGGTTAATTCGTTCATTAGTTGATTGAGGGGAAAAAGGAAGATTTCCCCTCTCAGCCGCCAACCGCAACTACCGAAGATGCCCCACTAAAACTTGAGCTTTCAGCTTCTTAATGTCTCTTTACCGCATTCCGCATTCATATCCCTCGGCCCTCCGGTTTCACCTCAAATCAACCTTCAATCCAATTTTAAACTTGATCTAGTCAAAGACCTGGTCTGCATTTATATATCATAATCTGGGAGGGATTCAGTATTTTCATTGCCGATGACTTCGATGCGCCACTGCCGGATGATATTTTGGAGGAGTTTTATAAATATGGTGTTGATA
>JBAVYC010000659.1:0-8895 GCA_049698595.1 Desulfobacterales bacterium
GAGTCCCTCATGAAATAACGGTTTTTGCCGTTTATTTTTTCAAAAGCAAGATACAAGATGTCCTCTAACTTTTATTCCGTTTTTATTCCAATTTACGGGTATATGACACTTAATTGAGCGATACTCAATTAGATGGTACTGGGTATTGGGTATTCGGTATTGGTGTTTATCGGAAATCAGCGTGTATTTTATATATCGTATAGTGAAATATAAAAATCGGAAAAAATTCCCCGATGTCAATACCTGATACCAAATACCAAATACCTCCTCAGTTGAGTTTGACCCAATTGGGGTATGAGTCATTTGAAAGTAATTTTTCATCAGCCCAGCGGATCCGTTTAGCATATTAACGCTTATCACCATCGATTAATCCGCCAAGGGAACCCAAAAGGGACCCCTCTCCCTTGCGGCTGCCACCGGCAGAAGGCGCATGCTGCAAAATACGATCGGCCATGCGGGAAAACGGCAGACTTTGCAACAATACAACACCACTGCCGCTCAGCGTGGCCAGAAAAAAGCCTTCACCACCGAAAAACATGGATTTTAGACCGCCGGCCGATTCAATGTCATAGTTAACACCCGCAGTGAATGCCACCAGACAGCCCGTATCAACCCTGAGAGATTCATTTTTCAGCGTCTTCTTGACCACGGTGCCGCCGGCGTGGATAAAAACCATCCCGTCGCCACGCAGCCGTTGGAGAATGAAGCCCTCACCGCCAAAAAAGCCGGTGCCGAGCCGCTTGGTAAAGGCGATCCCGATTTCGGTTCCCAGGGCGGCACATAAAAAACAGCATCCCTGTTTTTTATATTTTAGTCAAGATGATTGTTGCCCTTTCATTTCGCTTAAGCTTCAGCCCAATCCCTGCTTGGCAGCATTTCAATTTGGATGAAGCTTGCATAAACTTGCTTTTCAGTGAATACCCGGCTTGTCTTTCACTTGTTAGTGATTAAATTAACAAAATTATGGATAACCAAAGGAAACGACAGGACGATAGGGGAATCACTGGTTTCCCAGTCCCCAACACGGAGGAACCGATGCAGCTGCGCACGCTGGGCATGTCTGAATTGAAAATCTCCCCTATTCTCATGGGCACCTGGCAGGCCGGCAAAGAGATGTGGGTCGGAATCGATGATGCCCAGTCCACCCGCGCCATACGGGCGGCCGTGGAAGCCGGCGTTACCACCTTTGATACCGCGGCGGCTTACGGAAAAGGGCATTCGGAACGAATCCTCGGTGCAGCCTTGGCCGAGGTCCGTACCGAGGTTATCCTGGCAACCAAAGTATTTGCCAACCGTCTTAAATTCGACCAGGTCATCGATTCCTGTCATCAATCCCTAAAAAATTTAAAAACCGATTATATCGACCTGTACCAGATCCACTGGCCGGCGGGTTCCTTCGGCACCCGGGCCGTTCCCATTGAGGAGACCCTGGCAGCGATGAATGAGCTCAAAGAGAAGGGTAAAATACGGGCAATTGGGGTATCCAATTTTTCATGCAATCAGCTGGAAGAAGCCACCCGATATGCCCGGATCGACAGCCTTCAATCCCCCTACTCCCTGTTCTGGCGTCATGTTGAAGGGGATGCCATGTCTTATTGTCGGGAAAATAACATATCCATCCTGGCCTATGCGCCTATGGCCCAGGGCTTGCTGAGCGGAAAATTCGCCCAGGGCCATGAATTTGAAAAAGGAGATCACCGCGCAAAAAACAAACTGTTCGAGCCGGAAAATTTTCAGCGTGTTCGCCAGGCACTTGACAAACTGCGGCCAATTGCAGAAAAAAATGCGGCGAGTTTGGCGCAACTGGCTCTGGCCTGGGTACTAGCGCATGCCGACACATACCCTATTGCCGGGGCCCGCAATGCCGATCAGGTGGTTCAAAATGCCCGGGCAGCTGATTTAGTTTTGTCCGAGAACGATTTGGCCCGCATGGAAAAAATCGGAGGACTTGTTACGGATTATCTGGATGATAATCCGGTTTTGTGGGGTTAGTATAGGTTTTAAGATATTGTTTTTGGCAAGGATAGAAGGAGCCCCCTGAGCAAGGCGCAAAATTAGTAGGTTGTTGAAGGGGGGCGACTGATAGCGCCGTCCAAAAACTTTATCTGGAAGACTTTAGATTAGCATGTGAACGGATAGAAATGGTGATAGCAGTATCCCTGTGGATCACCCCATTGCATTTCAGTATCTATCAGACATTGACCGATCATCTGTTTTGATATTTGCTCGTAATCGGCCCGCTTCTCCTCTTGATCTTTGCAGGCCATACAGATGGCCTCATGGTCTAAAACAGAGAGAATTCTCGGGTTCTCCGGTGCCATTTTCTGATTGCACCGATGGCAATGAGTAGCACAGGATAGTTTTTCTGCCCAGACGTCCTGCATGTTCAGATCCCCCTTTACGTTGTATTTAATGATAGACTAATAAGGTTTAAATAATGAAAAATCAACCCCAGGTAAAAACGCAAATGATAGATAAGGAGATATAAGCATGGATAAGCAAGATTTAATTGCCATAGCCGATGGATTGAAAATGATTGAAGATGGCGTTGAAAAAATTCAAAGTGTCATGCGTGAAAAGAAAATTAAATCTATCCGGGAGATTGCTGCTGAACTCATCCCGATGCTCAAGGAGGGCGATCAAGAAATAAATGAATCTATTATACGGCATCTGGAAGAATCAAAATAGAAAGGCGTTATTTTTTGATATCGGTGATGAGGTCTTTAATAATTGAAACGACATTACGCCCTCTTTCGCGTGCAATGCGGTGCGCTTCCTCGACTATTTTAGCTGCCTGGCTCGCCAGTTCCCCTTCATTGGGAATCGGCTTTTTCAATTTCTCATACTGCCAGCTCAGGAAGCGAACCGCGATTTTTTCTTCCTGCTGTCTGATAAAACCCATCTAATAAGTCTCCGATTAACACTCAGAGGACAGAAAACAGAAGGCAGATGACAGATATTGGAATTCGGAAGTGGGGAGGCGGAATCGAATCCCGCTGCCATCCGCGTCCTGTTTTCTGCAATCTGACTTCTGTCATCTGTCCTTTGTCGCTATGCCCTTTATTCCCGTAAAACGCAACTTCAGCGGAACGAATGGCGAATGATGGAATCGCTTCGCTCCGTCGTTTTCTATACCTGGGAAAGGCATAATTCAGTTTCCGATGAGACTCAAGCAAACCAACAAATAAATAAATCCCAGCGGTCTGCATCGAGTATCCAGCATCAAGCATCGAGTAATCCGCAACTCGCAACCCGCAACCCGCAACCCGTATCCCGCAACTCGCAACCCGCTATTATCCTAAGTTTTGCAAATACTCAATATTGCTTTTTCCAAAACCAACTTCGGCGACTGAGAGCTGGTTTTGAGCTTTTTGTCGACCTCAGCCAGTACTTCCGTGTCGCTGATGAGTTTTTCTTGGGAAAATCCATCCGATTTTTTGAGCAGCAGGTAGATCGGGTAGGGATTTTTTGGGTTTTTGGCGATTAAAAGATCCGTGGTCGCTTTAACTTTTGTCTTTTTACCCTTTTTCGGTGACCCGGTTTTCTGCGAAATTGCTTCTGCATTCAGCATGTTCTGCCAGTTTTCCAGTTGGTCCATCAGCTCGCGATCATACTCGACAATAGCCGGCATAACTTGCTTTTGAAAATAGGAATACGGACAAGCACTCTGCCAGCCTTCTCCCAGGCGGCTTTTAACGAATCCTTTCGCCAGTAGCAGTTTTCTGATCTGGTTCACTAGGGCGCTGAGCACCTGCAGCGGATGAATACCGGAAGATAAAATGGAATCCAGAAAAAACAACGCTGAATCAGCGCTGCGATCCGCCAGGGCATTGGTCAATTCATAGATCGGGTCCTTTTTGGTACGCTGCAAAACGGACGCTACATCTTTAATGGTAATTTCGGATCGATCTCCAACCCAGATGGTTAATTTTTCAAGATTATTGCAAAATGTTCGCAAATCGAAGCCGGTCATTTCATACAGGGCCAGGTAAGTTGCCTGGTCCATGGTTTTGCCGCTTGCTGCGAGGATCGAATTCATTTTTTCAACCAGAACGGACTCCTGGGCAATCTGGTCTGCCCGGCGCGCACCTTTTGGAACGGAACAGTCAACGATCATCCCTTTGCTGCTTAAAGTTTTAAACAGCCCCCGCCGTTTGTCCACCGTATCTGTGGTAATGATCAGATGGTTGCTTTTCGGGAATCCCTTTTCCACTGCCAGCTGTAAAATACGGGCGTCATCCCGAGCGACAGGAACGGCCAGGTCGTGCTGTCGGCAGTAGGCAATGATTTCATCCAACCATAGGTCATCTGTTCCAAGAGTATTGCCGGTACCCAGGCTTTTTTTTCTGCTGGGTTTGTCCATATCTTCAAAGGCAAGATTAAAAATCCCCATTAAGCTCAAAAGATGTCCGGCAGCTTTTTTTAAATTGTCATCCTCAAATGCTTTTTTCGCATTCTCAAGTAATTGGTCTTTGTCCTGCCCGGCATAAAAAATCTTAGATTCGCGTAGCGCGATAACTTTTGTACCGGGCAGCAGTGAATAAGTGTTGACCCGACCGATGACGTCGTGAATATTTTCAAGGGTTCCATCCAGCGGTTCATAGTTGATGCTACGCTCTGAGGCCGGTAGCAGCGCATTTAAAAGCGCGTCAAAAGCGCCTTTGGTCAACAATTCTTCCCCGTAAATCAGGTACACCGGAAAAAAGGGATCATCTCCCCGATCCTGCAGATACGTTTCCATTTCTTTATGGCTGATGATTGGCATGGTGTTAGGTTCGGTTCCAGATAGCTGACTCGGACGAGTTGAAATTGAAAATTGAAGATGCGAAAAGATCCCGATACAATGTTATTGCCACCAGATACACAAAAATAATTCACAAGGACCTACTCCGGCATTTTTTTAAACAGCAAATGAAATATGAATATAAAAATACCTACGGTAATCGCACTGTCGGCGATGTTAAAGGCAGGCCAGTGGAGATTGCCGAGGTAAATGTCAAGAAAGTCCACAACATTTCCAAATCGGACCCTGTCAATTAGATTTCCGATGGCACCTCCGAAAATCAAGGCAAAACCGGTGGCAAGAAGAGACTGACTGCTGGGTGTTTTTTTGTAAAAATATAATAACAAGCCAACGGCCAGAGATGAGATAAATAAAAAAACCACAGTGCGAACGGTCGGGCTCATACCGGCCATAAGGCCAAAAGCGCCCCCGGGATTACGAATATGGGTGATATCAAAAAAACCCGCAATTATTGTTCTGCTGTGATGGCGCGGCAGGTGCTTCAAAATGAGCGCCTTGGAAATCTGGTCGAACAGAATTACCAGTCCGGCTACGATTGTCAGTTTGGTATATTTGTTTGTTAGCATACGATCTCAAGCTTGAATTTCTTTTTCTTTAAAACGTTATTGCCTCGGGCATTCTAAGATTCAGACCCATATCGGGTTTTATCGGACACCGTGTTGTCAGGAACGCAAGAGGTCAGGTTTCATTATTTGGCGACTCGCCTTCCTAACATCCGAAACCTTGCATGAAACTTCACGCGGAAGGAACAGCGAACCGCAGAATAACGAATATCTAACCGCAGAATGTCGAAGGATGGTTTCGCTCTCCGAGGCGTAGGCATTAGAACCCCTACGAGCCGGAGGCTTCGCTCTGTCTTTTTAAATAGACAGAATTCATTCCTTCGACATTCGACATTCATTATTCGATATTCGATATTCGATATTCTCTTTTTTAGCGCTTCTTTTTCGATTAAACTGGCCGCTTGTCAGGCCGGCTGCTGGACTGCAATCACCCAATCTCGGCCAGCGCATGTCGACAGCGATCACAAATAGTCGCCTGTTCGGAATGGCTCCCAACAGAGGTATCATGCACCCAACATCGTTCACATTTTTCGCCCGGCGCAGGTTCTATCCGAATAAGCAGACCTTCTATTTCCTCACTCTTTAGCGCACCATCAAGGGCCTCATCTTTTACCAGGGTAGCCTGGGAAACAATGAGCAGAGACCTTAGCGTGTCGGCCCAGGGGTGCACGGCATCATATACATCCCCCTTTGCTGATATGGTGACCGAGGCGTCCAGGGGATGCCCAATGAGTTTCTTTGCCCGGGCCTCTTCCAGTGCTTTGGTGGCTTCACCGCGAATTTGCAGCAGGAACTCCCATCTTTTAAACAGCACATCATCTTTGAGGGCTGGATTTATTTTAGGTAATGCCGCCAGATGGATACTGGATTCGCGACCGTTTTTCGCAGGCATGTATTGCCAGATTTCATCGGACGTAAATGGCAAAATCGGAGCCATCAACCGTGCAATGGTCTCGAGCAAAATGTACAAAACACTCTGGGCGCTTTTGCGCTCGGCGGATTGCGGTGCTGAGGTATACAGCCGGTCTTTAAGGATATCAAGATAAAGGGCCGACAAGTCCAGCGTGCAATAGTTATAGAGCGCGTGGTAGATACCATGAAATTCATAGGCCGCATAGGCCGCGAGCGCCTTTTCGACAATGAGTTGCAGCTTGTGCAACGCAAAGCGATCGATCTCCGGCATGGAATCGTAATCGACCGCGTCTTTATCAGGATCGAAATCATAAAGATTTCCCAGCATGAAACGGCTCGTGTTGCGGATGCGCCGGTAGGCGTCGGTCAATTGTTTCAAGATGTTGTCGGAAATTCGAATGTCCTCGCGATAGTCCGATGCCGAAACCCAGAGGCGCAGAATTTCGGTGCCGTATTTTTCAATCACCTCGCTGGGTGAGATCACGTTTCCGATGGACTTGGACATTTTTCGACCGGCGGCATCCACCACAAAGCCATGGGTTAAGACAGCATCGTAGGGTGCCCGACCCCGGGTGCCCACGGACGTCAACAGGGCACTGTGAAACCATCCGCGATGCTGATCACTGCCCTCCAGGTAAAGATCGGCCGGCCATCTTAAATACGATCGCTGCTCCAGAACGGCTGCATGACTCACACCGGAATCGAACCACACATCAAGGATGTCGGTTTCTTTAATAAAATGCCTGCTGCCGCATGCTTTGCATTTTGTGTCAGCCGGCAAAAACTCCGACACGTCCTTTTCAAACCAGATATCGGCACCATGTTCTTCAAACAGCTGGTAAACCCTTTCCATGATCTCTTCGTCGAGCAGCAGGGCATCGCATTTTTCACAATAAAAAACTGTAATCGGAACGCCCCATGCCCGCTGTCGTGAAACGCACCAGTCGGGTCGATTTTCAATCATACCGTAGATTCTTTCCCGTCCCCAGCCCGGTATCCAGTTGACCTTGTCGATCGCCGCCAGCGAATTTTTCCGCAAACCGGTCTTTTCCATGGAGATAAACCACTGGGGAGTGGCCCGAAAAATCACCGGCTTTTTGCAGCGCCAGCAGTGCGGATAGGAGTGCTCAAAGCTTTCTTCTCGGACCAGAGCACCGATGTCAGCTAATCTGGCATTGATGTTCTTGTTGGCATCGAAGACAAATTCACCGCTGAAATATTCGACATCTTCGGTGAAACACCCCTTGTTGTCCACCGGTGAGTAGACATCCAGGCCATATTGCAGCCCCACTTCATGATCCTCGCGCCCGTGGCCCGGTGCCGTGTGGACACAGCCGGTGCCGGCCTCCAAGGTCACGTGGGAGCCCAGGATAATCAGGGAGTCACGTTGATACAACGGGTGCCGGCAGCGTTTGTTTTCAAGAGTTTTCGGATCGATTTCCCCAATGATCGAATATTCGGCAATGTCGAAGGTCTGCATGCAGGCTTCGACCAGTTCGCGGGCCAGAATATACACCTGCCCGCCGCCGACATCCACGGCTTCGTATTTAAAATCGGGGTGCAGTGCGATGGCCAGATTTGCCGGTAACGTCCACGGGGTAGTGGTCCAGATGATGACAAAAACGTCTTTGTCTTTGAGCGCCGGCATTTCTGGGCTGAGATCGTCTTCCAGCAGAAATTTTACGTAAATCGACGGTGTGGAATCGTCGGAATATTCGATTTCAGCCTCTGCCAGGGCGGTTTGGCAGGTAAAGCACCAGTAAATCGGTTTTTTGCTGCGAAACAAACTGCCATTTTGGGCGAATTTGCCGCACTCCCTGGCGATGGTCGCTTCATAACCGTAGTTCATGGTCAAATAAGGATCATCCCAAACCCCCATTACCCCGAGGCGTTTGAATTCTTCACGCTGGATATCGATAAATTTTTCGGCATAGACCCGGCACAGTCGACGAATCTGCGCCATGCTGAGATCTTTCTTTTTCTCACCGATTTCTTTATCGACGTTGTGCTCGATGGGCAGACCATGACAATCCCAGCCCGGCACGTATACAGCATCAAAGCCGGACATCTGTTTTGAGCGTACAATTATATCTTTCAGTATTTTATTCAAGGCGGTTCCGATATGAATATAACCGTTGGCATAGGGCGGACCGTCATGGAGGATAAACTGCTCCCTCCCCTTGGAACTATTACGGATCTGCTCGTACAGGCGGGTTTCATTCCATGATATCAACTGCTCCGGTTCCCGTTTTGCCAGGTTGGCTTTCATGGGAAACTTGGTAGTTGGAAGGTTGAGTGTTTTTTTATAGTTCATTGATTCCCCCTAGCTCGGATTTTAGTTAAACTTGGATTTTTACTCCCTATCCTGTATCCTGTCAAGGAAATAGCGGATAATTCATTATACGTCTCGGAATTTCTACAAATCGTTGGAAATATGGCGTTTTTTATGGCCATCCAAGTTAGGAAGCCACATGGAATGATGGAATAGTGGAAAAAGATCTATTCTACAAAAAATGTTGTATCTACATTTTATGATGATGCCCATCAGGCATCCATTTTCTGCTTTCACCCAGAAAATATGCCAGTATTACGAGAAAATCAATACAATTATATTCG
>JBAVYC010000660.1:0-3029 GCA_049698595.1 Desulfobacterales bacterium
GAATACAAACCATGTATTCCATTGCTAAAATATGGTATTAATTTTTCATATTTAATGAGATTGATTGAAAACACAACCATCAGGATACGGATCTTATAATTTGAGCAAACCGGATAAACGCCACAACGACTATGCCAATATCGCTTCTTATCTGACCCGCACGGCAAAAACCCAACCGTATAAACGAGCTGTAGTCTATCCGGCGGGACGGGATAAAAAAGACCGTATTGCTTATTCACATCTGACGTTTAGACAGCTCGATCAGGAATCGGATTCTCTGGCTCACGGTCTTACGGCAGCCGGTGTCACCCATGGCACGCGAACCGTTCTGATGGTGAAACCGAGTCTGGATTTTTTTACCCTGATATTTGCCTTATTCAAAACCGGGGCCATACCGGTCGTGGTCGACCCCGGTATGGGAATTCAGCGCATGGTCGGCTGTTTTAAATCCAGTCGCCCCGCAGCCTTCATCGGCATCCCCCTGGCCCACGTGGTTCGAACTGTTTACCCCGGTTTTTTTAAAACCGTCAAAACCTGGATCACGGTGGGTCGACGCTGGTTCTGGGGCGGCCTCACATTAGAGCGGCTGCGACAATCGCCCGACATCCCTTACGCCTGTGCCAAAACTGGTCGGGATGATACCGCGGCCGTCCTTTTTACGACCGGCAGTACCGGACCGGCAAAAGGCGCTGTGTATTCCCATGGCAATTTTGATGCCCAGCTCAAACAAATTCAAACCCATCTGAATATGTCATCGGACGAAATTGATTTGTCCACCTTTCCCCTTTTCGCCCTGTTTTATCCGGCTCTGGGAATCACTTCGGTCATCCCCGAAATGGATCCCACCCGACCGGCCCGGGTCAACCCCGAGCGTATCATCGAAGCCGTCGACAACCACGGGATCACCAACATGTTCGCCTCTCCGGCACTCCTGAACCGCGTCGGGCGTTACGGTCAGCAAAAAGGGGTAAAACTGCCTTCCTTAAAGCGCGTTATATCCGCCGGTGCGCCGGTGTCTGCCGATAATATCGAACGCTTTAGCACGCTATTAAATGATGACGCTGAAATTCACACACCCTATGGGGCCACTGAGGCGGTTCCGATCATATCGATTAAAAGCCGGGAAATTTTAACGGAAACCCGGCAACTCACTGAAAAAGGCTACGGAATCTGCATCGGACGACCGATCAACAATATTGACATTCGAATTATAAGGATCAGTGACGATCCCATTGAAAGATGGACGGATGATCTGACGGTCTCCCAGGGTGAAATCGGCGAGATCACGGTCAAAGGGGCTCTGGTTAGCCGCCGGTATTTCGAAAATCCGGCTGCCGATGCCTTGGCCAAGATTACGGAAGGCAATCAAATCCGCCATCGCATGGGAGATTTGGGCTGGATGGATGAAAAAGGGCGTCTCTGGTTTTGCGGTCGCAAGAGCCATCGGGTCGTCACCACCGAGGAAACCCTTTTTACCATACCCTGTGAGGCCATCTTTAACAATCATCCCCGGGTATTTCGCAGCGCCCTCGTGGGTATCGGCTTACGGCTGCAACAGCGACCCGTGATTGTTGTCGAGCTTGAAAAGACGGGAACCCACGGCAGCCATCGAAAACTGGAAAAAGAGCTCCTCGGTATGGCAGCGGCTAATAAATTGACAAAAAGCATTCAGACGGTATTGTTTCACAAAGCGTTTCCCGTCGATATCCGCCATAATTCGAAAATTTTTCGGGAAAAATTGGCAATTTGGGCTGAGAAAAGAATTTAAGACCCAAAATCCAAAAAAATTAGCCATGTGCCTTAGTGGCAGAACGAATAAAATGAATCCAACAACAGCAGACAAAGCATCATACCGACCCACGATTTTGGTAACCGGCGGCGGCGGGTTTCTCGGCAGTGCGATCATCGAGCGCCTGGTTGCACGCGGAGATGCGGTTCGCAGTCTGTCCCGTGGTCATTATCCGAAACTTGCGGCCATGGGAATCGACCAGATCAGAGGCGATATCGCGGATCGGCAGACTGTGCAGAAGGCCTGCGTCGGCGTGGAACTGGTGTTCCACGTCGCGGCCAAACCCCCGCCCTGGGGCAAATACCGGGATTATTATAAAACCAATGTTAGCGGCACTCAAAACCTTATAGACGGGTGCATCCGCAACGGCATTTCAAGGCTGGTGTATACCAGCACACCCAGTGTCGTTTTTAACGGCACCGACATGCAGGGTGTGGACGAATCGGTCCCCTATCCTGCCAGATTTAATGCTTTTTACCCTGAAACCAAAGCAAAGGCCGAGCAACTGGTATTGAAGGCGACCGGCAAGCATTTGCGCACTGTTGTGTTAAGGCCCCATCAAATATGGGGTCCGGGCGACCCCCACTTTGCCCCGCGACTAATTGCGCGGGCAAAAAAGCTAAAACGAATCGGCAGCGGCAAAAACCTGGTCGATACGACCTATATTGATAACGCCGTTGATGCCCACCTAATGGCGGCCGACACATTGGGGAAAAATCCTGATATAAGCGGCAACATCTATTTTATTACTCAGGCAGATCCAATACCGGCCTGGGACATGATCGATGCCGTTCTGGCGGCCGCCGGGCTTCCCTCGGTAAAGGGCGCCATATCGTACAAAACGGCCTGGACCATTGGTGCAATATTGGAATTTTTCTACCGTAGCTTTCAACTTTCCGGAGAACCCCCGATGACCCGATTTCTTGCGGATGCGGTTGCCAAATCTCACTGGTTTGATATAAGTGCTGCAAAAAGAGATCTGGGATATACACCGAAAGTGCTGGTTGAAGAAGGGCTGCGCAGACTTGAAGATTGGTTCAAAACGAGTGAGGCAAAAGGAGTTAAGGAATGAAGCTGACCGATATTGCACCTGAGGAAACATGGGTAGAGTTGGAAGAAGAAATCAATAAACGATCCGGCTTGGATGCCAACGTGTTTAACGTAGAGGGCTATCGTATATCGGAATGTAAAAATTGGGCCAACAAACTATGTCCGGCAATCAAGGCCACCGACAAAGGGC
>JBAVYC010000661.1:0-1588 GCA_049698595.1 Desulfobacterales bacterium
ATGTAGGTTGGGTTGATTGCAACGAAACCCAACAAAGCCTGGCGTAGGCGCAACCCAACCTACAAAATGCAAAGTGGCCCAGAATAGAACCAACTCCAACTTTTGATAGGATAAAAGTTAAGGGTCCCGATATGAGAATTTTTACCACCCTAGTGGTAACGTCAGCAAATGTGAGGTCTGATGTGCTGCTAAAAGCAGGACTTTGTCGTCGGTTGGCGGAGTTCTGTTTTACGTTGCCTCCAACCGCCAACCTGTAACCTCAAACAGCTTAAGGCCCCAGCAAAAGCGTTAAAGAAGCGACCATGAAAATATTTGTTTGTGTCAAACATGTGCCGGACTCAGCGGCCAAAATAACCATCGCGGGGAAAAACCAGTTCGATGAATCGATTACCTTTATCCTGAATCCCTATGATGAACATGCGGTGGAGGAGGCTGCTCGAATTAAAAAGCAGGTTGCAGACTGCGAAGTGATTGCCGTCAGCGTGGGCAAGCAAGACGCCGAAAACACCCTGCGGTCCGCTCTGGCTATGGGCGCGGATCGTGCGATTTTAATCCAAACCGCTGACCACGCCGACAGCATTGTGACGGCCCGTGCCTTAAAAGCGGCCATTGAACAGGATGGTAAGCCGGATCTCATTTTCACCGGCAAAGAATCCATCGACAGTGAAGGATTTCAAACGATGTACCGGCTTGCGGCCGGTTTGGATGTGCCGGTTGCTTCCAATGTCGTTGGGTTTTCACTGGAACAAGACCGGGTGGTGGTGGAATGTGAGATGGAAGCAGGGGCGACAGGGGTTATGGAGATGCCGCGGCCCTGCGTTATCGGAACCGGTAAAGGGTTGAACAAGCCGAGTTATCCCACCTTGCCGGCGATTATGAAGGCCAGGAAAAAAGAAGTGAAAATAGTCGAATTGCAAAGTCTGGCCATTGAAAAACCGGTGAGCAGTATGGAGATACTCGAACTTAAGCCCGCCGTTGAAAAGCGCGGGACAAAAGAGCTGAAGGGACCGCCGGAAGCGGCGGCTGGAGAACTCATTCGGATCCTGCGTGAGGAAGCCAAAGTACTGTCCTGAACCGGATGCCCTTTTGGATTTTGGAATTTAAAAAAACTGGATACTAAGGGGAGTGAATCAAGACTGTTGATTATTGGTATATCCGTGGCACTTTATGGTATGTCGATATGTAAAGTGAAGGAGTGCTGGAGTAATGGAGTATTGGAGTGTTGGGCTTAAAAGCGGAAATGGATCTGATTTTTACTCTTTTACCTCTGGATGTTCGAGATCCAAACATGGTTTATATTTTTCCATTATATCAACCAGTATTCACTCCATCACTCCAACACTCCACTCATCCATCACTCCATATGGCTTTCCAACACCAATGGCCCCAAAAAAACTATGTTCCTAACAAGTTGCAGAAACTCAGAGATATTTAATCATGCGCAAAATCGGAATATTAATTGAAACCAAAGATGGCGCCTTAAAAAAGGCAAACTTCGGTGTTGTCACAGCTGCCCGCGGGGATGGTCATGAGCTTTATGGCTTTCTGATCGATGGACGCGGTGCCGATCACAAGACGGAACTCGAGG
>JBAVYC010000662.1:0-2028 GCA_049698595.1 Desulfobacterales bacterium
AACAGGACCTGTCCAATGCTTATAATAAACGGATGTAACAACGTAGAAGCGATTCGTAGAATTGCTGACAGGTTCTTTGATGACGCCGAAATATGCTCGTAAATGCTTGTCAGCAGGCGTTTCTGAAACCCAAAATGTGTCCTCTTGGGCACATCGCACAATGAAAAAGGTGACATTCTCCCCCGGCGTAAATGAAACCTCTTCGGGTTGCAGATTGGGTAATTCTTGCGGCGCTTCATGCTTGACGAGGCCGAGAAGGCCTACGAGCAGCTTGCGGATACGATATAGCTGGACGATCCACCATGGATAGTATGACAACATCGATGCAATGAATTTCCTTAATGTGGTCTGGCCTTCGAAAACTTTCACATCGGTGAAATCGGCTTTTTCGAAATATTTTTCTAACGCGCTAAATTGGGGTATGGATTTCATATTTGCTAGAACCGACTTTCAATGTTTTGCTTTATCACCCCAAATTTCTTTCAAGCGTTTATCGCGACCACAATTCCAGCGATAGGCCTTGTAACGAATCGGGTTGTTTTTATAATAATCCTGATGATAGCTTTCGTCACCTTTAATGGGATAAAAGATTGAAGCCTCTAATATTGGTGTCACCACTTTTTTGTCGGGAAATTGCGCTTCAACTTTCCTTTTAGATTCTTCAGCAAGTTTCTTTTCCGTTTCGTTTGCCACGAAAATAGCGCTTAAATAGCTTGGGCCTTTGTCACAAAATTGTCCTTTTGCGTCAAAGGGATCAATGTTCACCCAGTAGTGCGCTAACAACTCTTCGTAACTAACCTTATCAGGATCATAGGTTATTTCAACGGCTTCATAGTGACCTTGATGGTTGCCGTTGTAAGTCGGATTTTTTAAAGTCCCACCCGTAAACCCTGAGACCACATCGGTTACACCCTCGAGTTTTTCAAAATCTGACTCCATACACCAGAAACATCCCCCAGCCAATATAGTTTTATCAGCGCCAACATTTGGAGCATAGGACAGGCAGATTGTTAATAAAATAAACACCCATTTTTTTTTCATAATATTCCTTTCTTCAATGTAAATGTTTTTGTATAATTTGCCTAATCAACCATTCAACCCGTAAACTATTCAACGAGGTCTGTATTAACGACTAATACAACCATAACCCGAAATCAAGGACCAATTCCGGGCAATCCGCAGGTAATATACCTGAAAAAAGACCATAGGAGATAAGGCTGCTTATGATTTCACCAAAACTTAGAGCCCGGAATCTTGGCATTCCTTTTGTAGGGACACCGGGTCCCTTGAATGCCGTCACCGATGTTGACGGCGTCACCGTAGGCCATGTGACCCTGGTTTCAGGAGATGGCAAATTAATCGTTGGACAGGGCCCGGTTCGAACAGGTCTGACAGCGATATTACCCCGCGGGAATGTCGGCTGCGATCGGGTTTTTGCCGGGTATTTTTCCTTAAACGGCAATGGCGAAATGACCGGCATGCATTGGGTCGAAGAATCCGGTCTCCTGGAAGGTCCCATCATGCTGACCAATACCCACAGTGTCGGGATCGTGCGGGACGCCGTGATAGAATGGCAAGTCAGCAAGGCTGAAATTAATCAACCCTGGGCCCTGCCCGTCGTCGCGGAAACCTTTGACGGCTATTTAAACGACATTAACGGATTTCATGTCCGCAAATCACATGTGTTTGAAGCCATCGAAAATGCTTGCTCCGGAGCGGTGGCCGAGGGCAATACGGGCGGCGGCACGGGGATGATCTGTCATGAATTTAAGGGCGGCATAGGGACGGCCTCCAGGCGGCTGGCTGACAAAACAGGCGGATTTACGGTGGGCGTGCTGGTGCAGGCCAACCATGGTTTGAGACGTCATCTGCGCATTGGCGGTGTTCCCGTGGGGATAGAAATTACGGAAAATTTAGTCAAGTCCAGGGACGAAGGTTCGATTATCGTTGTGATTGCCACCAACGCACCCCTGATGCCCCACCAGCTAAAACGGCTGGCCCGTCGGGCCTGCCTGGGGCTCGGACGTA
>JBAVYC010000663.1:0-3082 GCA_049698595.1 Desulfobacterales bacterium
TGCAATCCCACAACAGCTAAAGAGCGTGAAATCGGGAGGAAAACAGGGACGGTTTTCAATCGGTTTACACCGCTAGAAAAGGCTACAGAAGGGTATCAGATAGGGTTGGATTGTTTTGTGGTGGTTCAGTGCCTAACGCTCGGCTGAGAGAAGGAGGTCAAACTCAACCGGGTAACCTGAACCACCACCGTACGATGGAGGAAATGTCAATGGCAACATTTCTGATGTATAAAGAGACAAATCGGCGGGCAAAGGTTACAAAAGACGTCGGCATCTCCGGTTTTGTGCTCCCGGTACCTGTCCGATTTGTCGGTTGTGGCGCCGGCGATAAAGTGCTATACCAGCATTAGATCTGCGATGATGGACACAAAACGCCGCGGGACTCTCAAATACTCCTATGACCTGACCAATATGCTCAAAAAAATAAAAGCCCTGATACTGCGCAAAGACAGCTGTGTGCTGGCCACTACGGATGGTGAAACACCGCACTGTTCGCTGATGGCCTATGTACCCGACGACTCCGGCGAGCGGTTGTTTCTGATCACTTCGAGTGCATCCCGAAAATATCAGAATATACGGCGCCATCCACGTGTCAGCCTGTTGATCGACACCCGCGGTGAGCAGCAGCGCGAGCTTACGCATGCTCTTACCGTAACCGGCACCTGCGACATTCTGCAAGACACCGGGGAAATCGCACATGTGAAAGCGACCTCTGCACGACAGCACCCTCAATTAGACGACCTTATCCGCAAGTATGAGATGGTTGTGATGTGCGTCCAGGTCGATTTTTTCCTGCTGCTGAATGGACCTGAACGTGCCTATTTTGAGAGCCTGGATAGTTAGCAGTCCAACCAATAGTTTAATCAATGTCTCGTAGGAGCGGGCTCTACGCCCGCCCGGATTGAATGTCGGTCCCTATCAATCGTTCGGATTAGGTAACTATGACATGATCAAAAAGAATATTGTTTCCGAAGATAAAGGCCAATTATGATTCGTTGGGGATTGTGCTGCATTTTTCGCGAAGTGCCGATAAAATTTCACCGAACAACAGCCAAGTATACTGCTAAGCTTTCAGCCGATGAGCGTCTGACTCGTCTATCAAATATTTGTCTGCACAACGCGGAGTCGCTGCTCGAGGCCCTTAAATTTTGCCGGCTTAACGGTATTGGTGGCTTTCGGATCAACAGCCAGATTCTGCCGCTCAAAACGCATCCGCAACTTGCATATGAGATAGAGGACCTGCCCCAATCGACGGAAATTGTTAATGCATTCAAAAAATGCAAGACTTACTGCCTCCGACATAATCTGCGCACCAGCTTTCACCCGGATCAGTTTATCCTGTTATCATCCCCAAATCCGGAGGTAACTCGCCGATCAGTATCTGATCTACGATATCAGGCGGAGGTCGCGGAATGGGTCGGCGCCGATGTGATTAATATTCATGCCGGAGGTGCCTATGGGAATAAGGACGAGGCTCTGGAGCGTCTGGTCATGCGAATTGGAGGTCTGCCGCAAAACGTTCGCCGACGCCTGACCCTGGAGAACGACGATCGATTGTACACTCCCCGTGACTTACTGCCTGTTTGCGAAAAATTGGCAATCCCGCTTGTATACGACCGGCATCATCACCTTTGCCTGCCTGACGGTCGAAATGTCGAAGATACAACCCAATTAGCGCTCAAGACCTGGGACCGAGAGCCGCTATTTCATATTTCGAGCCCCTTAAAATCCTGGCAAAATAGGAATCCGCGAAATCATCATGACTATATCAATCTTGATGATTTTCCTGAATGCTGGCTGAAGCTCGATATCACCGTTGAGGTTGAGGCCAAAGCAAAGGAGCTGGCTGTACTAAAACTAATGAGAGAGATTGAAAAAAAAGGATTATAAGTTTTAGAGAGTTACAAAATGAAGCCCTAACATGTATCTAAATGGTGGCGCTGACATTAATCAATGAGCCGGAAACATTTACCGCAATAGACCCATTTACTGATGTTTGAGTAATAGCTTCATTAATGAAAATTTAAAAATTTCTCTGCGAAGTCCATTATGTAACCTGAAGCTATTACTCCAGTAAATATCAATCTAGGCCGCAAGTGCATGGCGATTTTCCAAAGCATCCGTTCCGAAGCCCCGCGCTTTTCCCAAAGCATCGAGTTCGTCAATGAAAATAATACATGGCGCCTTCTCTTTCGCCTGTTTGAATAGATCTCTCACCCGCGCTGCGCCTAATCCGACGAACATTTCAACAAATTCCGAGCCGCTGAGGCTAAAAAACGGCACCTTGCTTTCGCCGGCAACGGCTTTTGCCAATAAGGTTTTACCGGTTCCGGGAGGCCCCACCAGAAGAATACCGCGCGGAATTTGTCCGCCGATGCTGGTAAACCGTTCGGGTTCTTTCAGAAAGTCGATAACTTCAACCAATTCCTGTTTGGCTTCATCGACACCGGCAGCGTCTTCGAATTTTACTTGAACATCATCCTCTACATATAGCTTAGCTTTATTCTTTCCTAAGGTCATAAAGCCGCCCTGCTGTTGTTGAAATCGGCGCATAATGAAGTACCAGATCCCCAGAAAAAGCAGCACCGGAAAAACCCACGAAAAGATGTTGGCAGTAAAATTCGATTGTAATTTTCCGCTATATTCGATTCCGTTTTGATCGAGTACTTCAGAAACCTCTGAGTCCACCCGTACCGTTCGAAAGCGTTCGCCGCGTCCCGAATCAGAGTTCCCAGTCAGCATTATGCCCTGGATGACATTATCCGTTACGGCAACCTCAGAAACTTTCCCCTCTTTGGCAAGCTTTAAAAATTCACTGTACGCCAATGTTTTCATCGCGGTATTCGATGAAAGGCTGTTCAACAGCATTACAACAAGCCATATGCCGCCAATTATTATCAGTAGCTTTGATCGATTGGTGTTCTGCATGGGACGCTCCCTTTAAATTAAATTTGGATTCCGGCTCCAACCGCTCTGCTTGATTGAAGTTAGTGTCATAGCTCATTATTTTTGGGTTCATGGATATCAACGGTCGCTTCTGTTACGATCACCATACATCATGAGATGTGATAAAGGATAATAA
>JBAVYC010000664.1:0-1937 GCA_049698595.1 Desulfobacterales bacterium
CTTCAAATATATAGGGTCTAGCCTTCGTCTCTTATCCTGTTGAGCTAATTCTTTATTGATGGACTTCCCGCCTATCCTATATTCCTGATCACTATTCTAAGTTTTCTACATCTGCTAGATCCTGTGAACGACCGGTAGCCCGTTTGTTTTTCTTTAAGTTTTCGATATCAATAAAATTAATATGAAGACCTTGAATTTCGACTTGAACTCTTGATTTGTAACAATCCTCGAATTGCAAATCTTTTAACGTTGTCAATATAGCTATACGATTGGGAGGATAACCTAACTGTATTATCTGATCACCTTCAAGAAAATCATCGGGTTTGAGATCAAGTGATCCAAAACCGAATTTTTCGAGAGCTTTTAAAATCCTAACAGCATTATCAGGCGATAATTCAATCCATACATCAAGATCTTTTGTATAACGCGGGTGCCCGTGGAGAGCGACGGCATACCCGCCAACCACTAAATATTTAACACTATTTTCGTTTAACAACTCTATAAATTCTTTGAAATCCTTGCTCAGCATTATATCTCCATGAATTGTATTCTTTCCGAATTTGCTCCAATGCCTCAAGCCGTTCTTCATATGATTTTGATTGCCAGAAAGAAAAATCGTTGGGCTGTGCATTTATATTATATTTTTTAATGACCTTACTGATCACCATAGTAGCCTCCAACTTTCTACCACCCAAAGCGGAGCTTCCCGTCCACTTTTCGTTGCGTTGATTCGATCCTTTGACGATGAGATTCTGATTGCTGCCCCTTATTCCAAGTGTGCTGGAAGACGTCCCTTGCAAAAATAAATCAGAAAATAATTGGACACTTCATCTTTTAACAAACGTAATATTCCGAAATTATGACTATTATTTACTTGATCAACCCTTCAACCAGTAAACTATTCATCGTTTATAGCTGTTATCCTATTTCTGACCTCTGACCCCTGTCATCCGACCTCTATTATCTGTCTTCTATCTTATGCGCACCGGTTCCAGTAATTTTCTTGGCCGCCACCATATAATCCGTCAACATCTCCGATAATAACTGTACCTCTTTAACAATGGTTTCAAAATCCAATAAAGTAAATCTATAATCTAATTTCAAGATCTTACCATTCGCAATAACTGTCTTGACTTCGCTCCCATCAGATGCCCAGATCAAATTTTCAACAATATTATCCAATCGCGATGGTATCAGATTGGGACGGGTCAAATCTATCAACACGATATCCGCATCTTTGCCTTTTTCCAAAGAACCGGTGTTCAAACGTAAAAATTCAGCCGGTTCGACGGTTATCTTCTGCAACAAAACATCGCTGGTCAAAAAAGACGCATCCTGATGCAGTGCTTTTTGATACTGGGCGGCCAGCTTGGCAGCTAACATAATATCCTGATTATCGGCACTGCCGGATCCGTCGGTTGAAATCACAAAGGGGATTCCTATTTCCGTCATCTTTTTAAGGGGGGGCATGCCCGAACCCAAAATCGTATTTGCGAGTGGATTATGCACGACCTTGGCACCGGTTTTTTTGATGATGGCCAGGTCTTGCTCGGTGTTATTTACCTGATGCGCCAGAATTGTTTCGCTATCCAAAAACCCGATGCTATTCGCATATTCAATCGGTGTCATTCCATAAGTTTTTCTAAACCAGGCGGTGGTCTTGGGCTCTTCCGAACTGTGAATATGGATTAAGGTGCCATTATCCTGACTCCATCTTTTAAGTGCTTTTAACAGTTCGGGGCCATTTGAAAAAAACTGATCGGGACCCGGTATGATCCATGTTCTTGGAACGCCTTCGAATTTTTTTTGATAATCATTTAGCCGGTCAACTGCCAGAGTATGGGGAATATCAAGAATCCTGTCATCATAGTGTCTGTCCTGACTGCCAACGGCGACGATCATTTTGGTATGGGCTTGCTGGTTGGCCGCTACAATAT